>JADGHY010000017.1 GCA_019683625.1 Thermoflavifilum sp.
GAGACCAATCAGCTTTTACCAGGAAATAGTGAAATTACCCCAGAAGATATCCGGGAGTATTTGGATCTGGACTCTTTACCCGATGCTTCTTTTTGGCAATAATAAACAGATGCGATGATGCGAAGGTTTTTATCCTGTTGGCTTTTTATGTTAACCGTTTGGACGATGAGTGCTGTGCGGCTTCAGGCACAGCAAAACCCCAGGGCTATGCAACGCATTGAAGCTTTAAAAATTGCCTATATATCGCAGCGCCTGAACCTGACGCCCGAGGAAGCCGAGAAATTCTGGCCTATTTATAACCAATATGAGCAGGAGATGAATGCGGTTAGGCAACAACACCATCAACAGCAGCTTAATGCCCAACACCTTGCTTCGGCCAGTGATGCCGAAGTAAATGAGGCCCTCAACGATGAACTGGCCTACGAACAACAGCTGGTGAATATCCGAAAAAAATACCGCGAAGCCTTTGAACGTGTCCTTCCTCCGCGCAAAGTGGCGCTGCTCTTTGTAGCAGAACGGGAATTTACCAATCAGCTCATCAACCAGCTGAAAGAACGCCAGCAGCGCCGCAGGCTTCAGCAGAAGCCATAAGATGGCTATAATACTTTGATCCGGATGTTCCGGAACCACACTTTATCACCGTGGTCCTGCAAGGCAATATGTCCGCTATGATAGGTAGCAAAAACAGGCCATTGCTTGAACTTGCTGTGGGCCACCAGGCTATCCCATTGGGGTGTCCACAGCTGTGTTTCCACCACTTTTTTGCCATTCATCCAAAAGCTCAGGTGGCCGTTCAGCAATCGGATGGTGACCTTGTTCCACTGGCCATAGGGGTGCACGGCTGCAGGGTCGGCAGCAAGGAGATCGTAAAGAGAACCAGCCAGATGGGTAGGATTTTTATTATCCTCGGCATATTGGTTGTCCAGCACCTGCATTTCGGGGCCCGTGAAAAAAGTAGCGCCGATTTTAGGATCTTCATGCACCAGGAAAAGGATCCCGCTGTTGCCTCCCTTGCTGATTTTCCATTCCAGTTTTAATTCGAAGTTGCTGTATTCCTGATCAGTAACCAGGTCTCCTCCGCGGGCGCCGCCGCTATGGTCGAGGACGATGGCACCATCTTCCACCTTCCAGGCGGGTGCCGGAGCCGTTTGCCGGTAACTATGCCATCCCTCAAGGTTTTTCCCGTTGAACAATTTCTGCCAGCCGTGGGCTGATTGGGGAGAGGATGGGGACGGGTGACCTGTGCCGAGCATCAGAAAAATGGTGGCGAAAAGCAAATGGTATGCATGCATGTCAACAGATTTAGTGTGAAAAGATATTCAGATACCCAATACTTTTTTATTTAAGGCTTCATCGGCACCCGCCGAGGCAAAATCATCAAATGCCTTTTCGGTGACGTGGATGATATGGTTGCGGATGAAAATAGCTCCTTCACGAGCCCCATCTTCAGGATGTTTCAGGCAACATTCCCATTCCAGAACTGCCCAGCCCGGGAAATCATATTGAGCCAGTTTGCTAAATATCGCCTTAAAATTCACCTGGCCATCTCCCAGCGAGCGAAAGCGTCCTGGCCGGTCAATCCAGTCCTGATAGCCGCCATACACGCCGCTGCGGCCGGTGGGATTGAATTCGGCATCTTTGACGTGAAACATCTTAATTTTTTCGTGATAGATGTCGATGTAGGAGAGATAATCCAGGCATTGCAATACGAAATGGCTGGGATCGTATAGCAGGCAGGCGCGGGGATGATGATGGGTAGCATCCAGGAATCGTTCGTAAGTGATGCCGTCGTGCAGATCTTCTCCCGGATGAATTTCATAGCACAAGTCCACCCCGCAGCGGTCAAACTCATCCAGGATGGGCAGCCAGCGCCTGGCCAATTCCTGAAAGGCTGTTTTCACCAGGCCGGCCGGGCGTTGCGGCCAGGGATAAACGGTATGCCAGAGCAAGGCCCCGCTGAAGGTGGCATGTGCAGTGAGTCCCAGGTGCTGACTGGCTTTGGCGGCGTATTTCAGCTGATTTACGGCCCATTCGGTCCTGGCCTTTGGATTATTTCGGTAGGCCGGAGGAGCAAAACTGTCGAACAGGGCATCGTAAGCCGGATGCACGGCCACCAGCTGTCCCTGCAGATGGGTGCTAAGTTCTGTGATTTCCAAACCGGCTTCCTGGACGATACCTTTGATTTCATCGCAATAGGTTTTGCTTTCTGCTGCCTTTTGCAAGTCTATGCAGCGGCTATCCCAGGTGGGGATCTGCACCCCTTTATATCCCAGCGAGGCAGCCCATTGACAAATGTTTTTCAGGTTGTTAAAAGGAGGTTGGTCGCCCATGAACTGAGCCAGAAAAATAGCCGGGCCTTTGATTGTTTTCATGTGTTACTGTTTTTAAGATGTTTCACCATGATGCTTGAGCTGTGCAAGAGATTAAAGCTCCACCCATTTTTGGGTGCTTTTTCCCGAGGCAATCACTTTTTCAATGAACAGCATCCCGCGAACACCTTCTTCTACACCCGGAAAATCCAGCCATTCGGGTTGAGGATCTTTCCCTTGCAATTTCGCTTGGAGGGTTAAAGCAAAGTTACGGTAGAGGTTTGCAAAAGCCTCCAGATAACCCTCGGGGTGCCCGGCGGGCACGCGCGTATTGTGTTGGGCGAAAGAAGAAAGGCCCGGGCCGCCGGTACGAAGGCGTTGTGCGGGCTCATGCAGCCATTTTACCCACAAGCTGTTGGCATCATCCTGTTTCCATTCCAGTCCGCCCTTTTCGCCATAGACGCGAATTTTTAAACAATTTTCCTCTCCGGCAGCAATCTGGGAGGCCATGAGCACACCGGTAGCGCCATTTTCAAATTCCAGCAACACGGCCCCATCGTCATCGAGCTTACGACCGGGTACCACTGTGTTGATCTGGGCGCAGAGCCGGATCACCTTTAAGCCGGTGATGTATTCGGCCAAATTGAAGGCGTGGGTGCCGATGTCGCCCATGCAACCGGCGATTCCGCTTTTTGTAGGATCAGTGCGCCAGTTGGCCTGTTTGTTTTCACTTCCCTCCACAAACTCGCTAAGCCATCCCTGCGGATACTCGACATACACTTTTCTGATTTTGCCCAGCCGCCCGTTGAGTACCATCTGACGGGCTTGCTTGACCATGGGATAACCCGTATAGGTGTGGGTGAGGCAAAGCAGCAGGCCTGTTTGTTTCACCAGGGTGGCCAGCTGCTCGGCTTCCTGAAGGTTAAAAGTCATTGGCTTATCGAGCACTACATGAAAACCATGCTCCAGGGCCAGTTTGGCAGGTGCAAAATGCAGGTGATTAGGTGTGACAATCGACACAAAATCCATGCGTTCGGATGCAGGCAATGTTGCTTCTCTCCGGATCATTTCTTCAAAAGACGGATAAACGCGTTCAGATGGCAGAAAAAGCTCTTCGCCCGTAGCCTTAGACCGTTGCGGGTCACTGCTAAAGGCACCACATACCAGCTCGATGAGCCCATCCATCCGGGCGGCTATGCGATGAACAGCGCCAATGAAAGCACCCTGCCCGCCACCTACCATGCCCATGCGTAATTTTCTGTGTATCATGGCAATGTATTTTTTAATGATACACAAACTTGAAAAAAAATGCCCGAATCAGAAAATATGCTTGGCTGATTTTTGCGCATCTTTTAGCATTCCTTTGCAAATCCCGGACGGACGCGAAAATCTGCGTAACTTTACAGGTCATGGATCTGCCAGATAAAATTGATACTGGCATTGCTCGATAAAATTGTTAAGCATGAGCAATTCGGCCATGATTCAAAGATTCAAACAAGTTAATTTTTGATCATCATGATGGGGTTATTGACAAAATTGTTTGGGGGAAATAAGTTTGAACGGGATGTAAAACTTATTCAACCCATTGTTGAACAAATCAACCAGCTTTACGAAGGGCTGGCTGCCTTGAGCAATGACGAGCTCAGAGCCAAAACGCAGGAGTTTAAGGCCAGGATTCGGGAATATCTTGCGCCAATTGACGCCAAAATTCAGGAAACCCAAGCACAAGCCGATGCCCTGCCCGAAACAGAAGTGGCTCAGAAAGATGCTTTATACCAGGAAGTGGACAAACTCAGAAAACAACGGGATGAGCAAATTGAAGAGATATTAAATGAAATCCTGCCCGAGGCCTTTGCCGTCATGAAAGAAACTACCCGACGCTTTGCCACCCACGAGGAATTGCGGGCCAGAGCCACCGAATTGGATCGGAAATTAGCTACCCAGAAATCCTACATCCGGATTGAAGGCGATGAGGTAGTGTTTCGCACCAGCTGGGAAGCAGCCGGGAATCCCGTCAAATGGGATATGATTTATTTTGATGTGCAGTTGATCGGTGGGGTGGTACTGCATCAGGGCAAGATAGCTGAAATGGCTACCGGTGAAGGGAAAACACTGGTGGCCACCTTGCCGGCCTATCTAAATGCTTTGGCCGGGGAAGGCGTGCATATCGTCACGGTCAATGATTATTTGGCTCGGCGCGACCAGGAATGGAATGCTCCCCTGTTTGAATTCTTGGGACTTACTGTGGATTGTATTGACAAGTATGAACCCAGTACACCTCAGCGTAGGCAAGCCTATTTAGCCGATATCACCTATGGTACCAATAATGAATTTGGCTTTGACTATCTGCGCGACAACATGGTACATAGTGTGGATGAAATCGTGCAACGCAAGCACCACTATGCCATTGTCGATGAGGTGGATAGCGTGCTTATCGATGATGCCCGTACGCCTTTAATCATCTCAGGACCTGTTCCCCAAGGTGAGGAACAACAATTTCATGAGCTGAAACCTCGCGTGGAACGCCTGGTGGAATTGCAGAAAAAAGTGGTGAACAAATTTCTCAATGAAGCCAAAAAGCTGATTGCCGAAGGCAAAGATGACTATCGCACTGGCGGATTGGCGCTGTTGCGTGCCTATCGAGGCCTGCCCAAAAACAATGCCCTCATCAAATACCTGAGCGAAACCGGTATTAAGGTCATCCTCCAAAAGGCCGAAAATCATTATATGGCCGACCAACAAAAGGAAATGCCCCTGGTCGATGAAGAATTGTATTTCGTGATCGATGAAAAAAACAATATTGTAGAACTCACCGATAAAGGCATTCATGAAATCACCCGGGCAGGAGAAGACCCTAATTTCTTTGTGTTGCCCGATATTGGAGCCGAAATTGCTGAAATTGAAAATTCATCCCTTCCTCCGGAACAGAAGCTCCAGAAAAAAGATGAATTGATGCGCGACTTTGCCATTAAGGCTGAGCGCATTCACACGGTACAACAGCTCTTGCGGGCCTATACATTGTTTGAGCGCGATGTGGACTATGTGGTCATCGATGGCAAAGTGAAGATTGTGGATGAGCAAACGGGTCGCATTCTGGAAGGGCGACGTTATTCCGAAGGCTTACACCAGGCTATCGAAGCCAAGGAAAATGTGAAGGTGGAAGCCGCTACGCAGACGTTTGCCACCATTACCCTCCAGAATTATTTCCGCATGTACCACAAACTGGCCGGGATGACCGGTACGGCTGCCACGGAGGCTACGGAGTTCTGGGAAATTTATAAGCTCGATGTGTCGATCATTCCCACCAACAAACCCATGATCCGAAAAGATTTTCAGGATCTGGTGTACAAGACCAAACGGGAAAAATATCGCGCTGTGATCGAGGAAATCGAGCGCCTGCGCCAGGCTGGCCGGCCCGTGCTGGTGGGCACCACTTCGGTAGAGGTCTCGGAATTATTGAGCCGCATGCTCACCCAGAAAAAAATACCGCACAATGTGCTCAATGCCAAGCAGCACCAGCGCGAAGCTCAGATCATTGCCGAAGCCGGACTGGCCGGCAAGGTAACCATTGCTACCAATATGGCTGGTAGGGGTACTGACATTAAACTGGGTCCGGGTGTGAAAGAGGCGGGCGGACTGGCCATCATCGGCACGGAAAGGCATGAGAGCCGGCGGGTGGATAATCAGCTGCGAGGACGTGCCGGACGCCAGGGCGATCCGGGTACCTCGCAATTCTTCGTCTCCCTCGAAGATGATCTGATGCGCATGTTTGGCTCCGACCGCATTGCAGCCCTGATGGATAAAATGGGCTATAAGGAAGGCGAGGTCATCCAGCACAGCATGATTACCAAATCTATCGAACGGGCTCAGAAAAAAGTAGAGGAAAACAACTTCGGCATCCGCAAACGCCTGCTCGAGTATGATGATGTCATGAACAAACAACGCAATATCATCTACACCAAACGCAATCATGCCCTCTACGGAGATCGCCTGGCCGTTGACCTGGACAATGCCTTTTACGATGTAGCCCAAAACCTGATCATCCGCCATAAAAATGAAAATAACCATGAGGAATTTGCACTGGAAATCATCAAACTTTTCGGCTTCGAAACCTCCATCACTCCGGAAGAGCTGGAAAACCAGGATGAACGAGAATTAACCGAAAAACTCTATAGCGAAATCCTCCGGCATTATCAGCAAAAAAAGCAGGCCTTGCTGCAACAAGTGTTACCGATCATCGAACAGATTTACAAAGAACAAGGCGAGCGCATTGAAAATATTGCTATCCCATTTACCGACGGGAAAAAAGGATTGAACATCATTGCCAACCTGAAAAAAATCATCGAAACGAAGGGACAGGAATTGATTCTGGCACTCGAGAAAAATACTTTTCTGGCCTTGATTGACGAAGCCTGGAAAGAACACCTGCGGGCCATGGACGACCTGAAGCAATCGGTGCAAAGCGCTGTGTATGAACAAAAAGATCCGCTGGTGATTTACAAAATGGAGGCCTTTAACCTGTTCAAGCAGATGGATAGTGAAACCCACCAGGAAATTGTTTCCTTCTTGTGCCGAGCCAGCTTGCCTGTCCAAGATGGTCAGCCCCAGCAGCGGCAAACGATTCGCGAAGGTCATGAACAGCGAACCGACATGAGCCGCATGCGGGCCTCCAAGGAACAATATGGCCGGCAATATGTGAATGAGGAAGGCGAGCTGGTTACCAACGGTGAACCGGCTAAGCACGAACCCGTAAGGGTGGGACCCAAGATTGGCCGGAACGATCCTTGCCCTTGTGGAAGCGGTAAAAAATACAAACATTGCCACGGCCGCGAAGCCTAAGTGCATGGCAGTAAATCTTCAACAATATGGTTGCACAGCTTGCTTCTTATATTGACCATACCCTGCTCAAAGCCACGGCTTCTGCTACCGATATAGACCGGCTTTGCCAGGAGGCACGCCAGTATGGATTTGCAGCTGTGTGTGTGCCGCCCTATTACGTAAAAAGGGCTCATCAACAGCTTGAGGGATCTGGTGTGAAAACAGCTACCGTAATTGGCTTTCCATTGGGCTATGTGCCCATTGAAGCTAAATGTACGGAAGTGCAGCAGGCGATTGCAGATGGCGCAGATGAGCTGGATATGGTCATCAATCTAGCTGCCCTGTTTTCAGGCGATGAGGCCTATTTGAAACGAGAGATAGAGAGCATTTTGCCAAGGGTAAAAGAAGCAGGAAAGGTGCTGAAGCTGATTGTGGAATCGGGCTTGCTTTCTGAATCACAGCTCATTTATTGCTGCAGGTTATATGGGGCATATCCAATAGATTTTTTGAAAACTTCCACGGGTTTTGCCGAAAAAGGGGCTACGCTGGAAGCCGTGAAATGCATGCGTGCCCATTTGCCCCCACATATCCAAATCAAAGCCTCGGGCGGTATCCGGCACTACGAGCAGGTGAAACAATATCTGGAAGCCGGTGCTACCCGCATAGGCTGCAGTGCCAGCGTGGCCATCATGCAGGCCTGCCTGTCGGCAGACAGCAAGCCCGGGCAGTAGATCACATTATGCCTTAACCAAAATGATTTCAGATATGCTCGCCTTGCTACGTGGTTGCTTTTTGCAGAAGAAATGTATTGCCATATGTGCGGTTTGGGCGATGTGTGGATTAGCTGCCCGGGCCCAGCAGTCCCCTTCTGCAAGTTCAGGCGTGGTATGGATTCAGGACAGTGCCCTCACCCGGCTGGTAGACATTTACCGGCAATATCATTTCTTTGCCAACCGCTATCATAAAGGCTATCGGGTGCAGGTGATCAGTACCGATGATCGCGACAGGGCCAATGCCATCAGAGCTATGCTCATGCAACGTTTTCCCCAATACCGAACCTATCTTCAATACCATGCTCCTTATTTTCGCGTGCGTATTGGGGATTTTCTTACCCAGCAGGATGCTGTACCTTTGCGCGATTCCCTACGGGAAATTTTCCCTTCAGGCGTGTTCATTGCACCTGATATGATTGATGCGGAAGCTTTGCTTCCCGAAACCCATTGAATTGCTTTTTCCATGTTGGCCAAAATCAAAACATTAGCCAAAGACATTTTTCCGCAGTTGCAAGCCATGCGGCATCATTTGCATCAGCATCCCGAATTATCCTTCCAGGAACATCAGACCATGGCTTTTGTGGCGGAAAAGTTGCGAAGTTGGGGTATTGCTTTCCGAGCGCCTGTGGCTGGTACGGGTGTGGTTGGCATCATCGAAGGGAAAGATCCGGGCAGCCGCATTGTGGCTTTGCGGGCTGATATGGATGCCTTGCCCATTCAGGAGGCCAATCAGGTGCCTTATGCCTCCCAGCATCCCGGTGTCATGCATGCTTGTGGCCATGATGTACATACTACCTGTTTATTAGGTGCTGCTTATATCTTGCAGCAGCTCCGGGAGGAATGGCATGGCACGGTGAAATTGATTTTTCAACCTGGCGAAGAAAAACATCCCGGAGGGGCCAGCCTCATGATTCGGGATGGCGCCCTGGAAAATCCGCGTCCTTCGTGCATCATTGGCATGCACGTGCATCCCGAGTTACCCGTGGGGTATCTGGGCTTTCGCACGGGCATTAGCATGGCTTCTGCTGATGAAATCTACATCACCATCAAAGGCAAAGGTGGGCATGCTGCTTCGCCCCATCTCACTACCGACACCATTCTGGCTGCATCGCAGGTGGTGGTGGCCTTGCAACAAGTCATCAGCCGCAATAAGAATCCATTTTCCCCGTCGGTACTTTCCATTTGTGCTTTTAACGGGGGTTATACCACCAATGTGATTCCCACGGAAGTGAAGCTGCTGGGCACTTTCCGGGCTATGGATGAAACCTGGCGTTTTCAGGCCCATGAACGCATTCGCCAGACCATCTATCATGTGGCAGAAGCCATGGGGGCAGAAGCTGAAGTAGAAATTCCCGTGGGCTATCCCTGCCTGATCAACGATGAACAGGTGACGCATGCTGCCCGTGCATTGGCCGAACAATACTTAGATGCTGAACATGTTAAGGATGTGGATCCCCGTATGGGAGCAGAAGATTTTGCTTTTTATTCTCAGGTTATCCCGGCCTGTTTCTTCCGGTTAGGGGTGGCCAGCCCGGGCAAAGGCGAGGGCCCCACCGTACACACGCCTCAATTTGATATTGATGAACAGGCCCTGGAAATCGGGGCCGGCATCATGGCCTGGCTGGGAGCTCGTGTGACACGATAATCCTGAACATCCTGATTACGCACGCGGTCAATTCATGACCCTGCTGGAAGCTATCCCAATTCCGGATAGAGGGGAAACTGTTCCATGAATTGATTCACGGCCGATTTCACGGTAGCAATCTTATGTTCGTTGTCGGGGTCGCAAAGCAAGGTGTCGATCCATTCTACGATCTGGGGCATATGAGCCTCGGTTAATCCACGCGTAGTAATGGCAGGCACGCCCACTCGGATTCCCGAGGTCACGAAGGGTGATTTATCATCGAAGGGCACCATGTTTTTATTTACGGTAATATCGGCTTTCACCAATGTCTGTTCGGCTTTTCGGCCGGTGATATTTTTATTTCGCAGGTCAATCAGCAGCAGATGGTTATCTGTGCCGCCGGAAACGATGTGATAGCCTTTTTCCAGGAAAGCCTTTGCCATGGCCTGGGCATTAGCGATAATCTGTTTGGCATATTGGGTGAAGGCATCGGTAAGGATTTCAAAGAAGGCCACGGCTTTGGCCGCAATCACATGTTCGAGCGGTCCACCCTGAATGCCCGGGAATACGGCAGCATCAATCAAGGAACTCATCATGCGGATTTCACCCTTAGGCGTTTTGATGCCAAAAGGATTTTCAAAATCCCGGCCCATCAAGATCATGCCTCCGCGGGGGCCGCGCAAGGTCTTGTGGGTAGTGGTGGTCACAAAATGACAATGCTCAAACGGGGATTGCAGCAGGTTTTTGGCGATGAGTCCGGCAGGATGGGCAATATCGGCCATGACGAAGGCTCCGATCGCATCGGCCACCCGGCGGATGCGGGCATAATCCCAGTCGCGGCTGTAAGCCGAAGCCCCACAGATGATCAGCTTGGGTTTTTCGGCAAGCGCTACGCGTTCCAGCTGATCATAATCCACCCGTCCTGTTTCCCGGTCAACACCATAAAACAAGGCCTGATAAAGCCTGCCGGAATAATTTACAGGAGAGCCATGTGTAAGATGCCCGCCCATGCTAAGGTTCAGGCCAAGGATCTTGTCGCCTGGCTGCAATACGGCCAGCATAACGGCTGCATTGGCCTGTGCGCCGGAATGAGGTTGCACATTAGCATAAGGTACCCCAAAGATTTGCTTCGCCCGATCAATAGCCAGCTGTTCGCTCTGATCCACAAATTCACAGCCACCATAATAGCGGTGCCCGGGATACCCCTCGGCATATTTATTCGTCATCACTTGCCCCATGGCCTGCATCACCTGGAGGCTGGTAAAATTTTCCGAAGCAATAAGTTCCAGTCCCTTGCGCTGGCGTTCCAGTTCCTTGCGAATGATATCGAAGATCTGCTGATCGCGAAGCATATTGTTTTTCGCAAAAATAGGCTATAAATTCGGTCTGCAGGGAATTTATTCACCTGCTCACGTGATATTTCCCGGCAGCTGTTTCCCAGGTTGAGCCAGAAGCCATGTTGGGCGATAAGCGTGAACTTACTCCAAATGCACGTGCCGGAATAGACATGCTTGGGTCACGGCAGAAATTTCCAATGGAAGAACAGTGTGCGCACAAAATAGGTAACTTACAGAAAGCCTATTTTTGGCGAAACGAAATTTCACGCTCAACTTCATGCCATGAAAGCAATCATTCCAGTAGCGGGAGCTGGCACCAAGCTGCGCCCGCATACCCACACCCAGCCTAAAGCGTTGATACCCTTGGCGGGCAAGCCTTTGCTCGATTTTATCATTGAACCTCTATACGAAGCCGGCATTAAAGAATTCATATTTATTACGGGTCATCTGGGGGAAAAAATTCGGGCTTACATTCAACAAAAATATCCGCATTTGCAGAGTCATTTTGTGCATCAAACCGATCGCGAAGGCGTGGGACATGCCGTGTGGCTCACGCGC
Source organism: Thermoflavifilum sp. (assembly GCA_019683625.1). Lineage (GTDB taxonomy): Bacteria > Bacteroidota > Bacteroidia > Chitinophagales > Chitinophagaceae > Thermoflavifilum. The sequence continues at coordinate 11,420 of JADGHY010000017.1, forward strand.
GAGCTGGTGCAGCAGGATGAGGTACTCATTATGCTGGGTGACACCATTTGTGAATTTGATTATCCATCTATTATTCAGGCCAGGGAAAACCTGTTAGGGATTAAAAAGGTGGATGATCCGCGCGATTTTGGGGTAGCCGAGATTGATGAAACGCATCAAAAAATTGTTCATGTGGAGGAGAAACCGCAGATTCCCACTTCCAATACTGCACTGGTAGGTGTTTACAAGATTATAGATACAAATGTTTTGTTTGAATGTTTGAGTGATCATGTGGCCCATAATATCAGGTCGCATGATGAAATCCAGCTTACCGATGCCATAGAATGTATGATTCGGAAAGGCATTTTGTTTAAACCTTTTAAAGTGACCGTGTGGTTTGATTGCGGAAGAAAGGACAAGTTGCTGGAATCTAATGCTACGCTGCTCAAAAAGCGCAATCATATTCCGCTTCCGGAAGGTGCGGTGGAGAACAGCATCATTGTGCAACCCGTTAGCATTGCCGAAGGTTGCCGCATCAGGGATTCCATCATTGGCCCGAATGTGACCATTGGCGAACATGCACAGGTGTATCGTTGCATCATTCAGCATTCCATCATCGGGTCATACAGCAAATTAAATGAGGTGGTGCTTTCTGATTCGTTAATTGGCAGCGATGCTCACCTGAAGGGATTTTCCCAGCATTTGAATATTGGAGATAATACCGAAATTGATTTTGCTTGATTCGTTATGGACAATCGTGTTACGCAGTTGTTTGGCATCCGTTATCCCATCATCCAGGCAGGTATGGTATGGACAGCAGGCTGGAAATTGGCCAGTGCCGTGAGCAATGCCGGTGGATTGGGACTAATTGGTTCGGGCAGCATGTATCCGGAAGTTTTGCGCGAGCATATTCGAAAATGCAAAGCTGCTACAGATAAGCCTTTTGGGGTAAATGTACCCTTATTGTATCCCGATATTGAGCAGCACATGCAGGTAATTGTCTCGGAAGGGGTGCGCATTGTATTCACTTCGGGTGGAAGCCCGGCAAAATGGACGGCATTTTTGAAAGCGCATGGCATTATTGTGGTACATGTGGTGCCTGGTGCCAGATATGCGGTAAAAGCCGAGCAAGCAGGTTGTGATGCCGTGGTGGCTGAAGGTTTTGAGGCGGGAGGGCATAACGGACGAGAAGAAACCACCACCCTATGTTTGATTCCCGGGGTATGTGCGGCGGTAGGTATTCCGGTTATAGCAGCCGGTGGCATTGCCAGCGGGCGGGCCATGATGGCTGCCTTTGCACTTGGAGCAGAAGGGGTGCAGATCGGTACCCGCTTTGTGGCTACACCCGAAGCTTCAGCTCACCCTGCATTTAAACAAGCCGTAGTACAAGCTCAGGAGGGAGATACCGTGCTTACGCTGAAAAAACTTGTGCCTGTGCGCCTGCTGAAAAATGCTTTCTATCGGCAGGTGCAAGAAGCAGAAAACCGCTGCGCTTCCGAGGAAGAATTGAAGCAATTGTTGGGCAAAGGACGGGCTAAAAAAGGAATGTTTGAAGGCGACCTGGAAAATGGCGAACTCGAGATTGGTCAGGTTGCTGCATTGGTGCGGGAAATTAAACCTGCAGCGGAAGTGGTGAAGGAAATATGGGACGAGTTTTGCCGTGTTCATCAACTGATTTGTGCCATAAAGCCAGATTAAAGCAAGTGATGACCATCGATTGTTGCGGAGAATCACTGGAATTATTAGCCCAAAGGGCTATTTATTGGAGAAGACAAGAAGCCCTGATTGTGGCCGATCTGCATTTAGGAAAGGCTATGCATTTTCGCAAAGCCGGAATTGCCGTGCCTGCTGAAATCAATCAGGAGAACCTCAGGCAACTGCAGAAGCTCATCACCTGGTATGCACCTCGTCAGGTGATCATGCTGGGCGACCTGTTTCACAGCGACGTGAACCATCAGGTGGAAGAATGGTATGTCTGGCGAAAACAATTTCCCGGCTTGGCCTTTCATCTGGTGAAAGGCAATCACGATGTGTTAGCCGAGGCGCATTACGAACGCTTAGGTATTCAGCTGCATCATCAATTGCATCTGCATCCATTCTGCATGGTACATGCCCTGGATGAAAGCATGGAGAAGCATAAGGCTTACTTGCTGACGGGTCACGTTCACCCTTGTGTACGAATTAAAGGCAAAGCTAAACAGTCTGCAGTGCTGCCTTGTTTTTATTTTGCAGAAAGCTATGCGATTTTGCCTGCTTTTGGGAGATTCACAGGCCGTTATTTTATCCGTCGGGGAATGCATGCCAAAGTATTTGCCATTCTGGGGGAAGAGGTGATGCCTGTACCTGTGGATTAAACGGATTGATGGGCCCTAAGACATTTTTAGCGTTTCGAGCCCGAAGAACGTTGCAAGGTATCGATGCGCGATTGCAGTTGTTGCACGACTTCGGCTAACTGATGGACGCTCAGTTGGGGTTTGTTGAAAGGACGGGTGATGATGAGGTCAGCCTGCCAGATTTCCAGAATATCTTCTTTCAGCACGGAATAAGGAGGATATGCAGGATTATCAGAAGCCAGGGTAATTTTTGAGGCATTGCGGTTGCTTTTTAAGATGCGTTTGTACACGATGCCTTCCTGCCGGGTAACTACCACATAGGTATGTTGATTTTTCACTTCTTCCCAGTTTAGCACACGATGGCAAACCACCACAGCGCCCGATTCCACGGGAAGCATGGAATCGCCGCTGATTTCAAAAGCCCGGTAGTGGCCGGCTCCGAGCATGGGCAGGGTAAAGGTGTTCAACTCTTCTATGAATTCTTCATCGCTATATCCTTGCAGGTAGCCTGCTGCAGCCTTTTGCGGCACAAATTCAATCCGCTGGCGGGGTTGATCTGAAGCTCGTTCTTTCAAACGCCTGAAGCGTGTGCCCGGGGTTGATAAATCTTTTAACAACAAATCTTCCAAGCTGATGCCAAACCACTCCGATACTTTTTGCAATACCTCAATTCTGGGCTCGGCACGCAGTTCCTCATAAGCTCCTAAAAGCGATCGTTTGATGCCCAGTCGGTCGGCAAAAGCCTGTTGGGTGAGTCCTTTCTGCTGGCGCAACAGGCGGATATTTTTCCCGGCAAATGACATATATGGTGAATTTGCTAACAAATTTAGTATGCTTCGGTAATTTGTGGATGATTAAATTGGAAATCACATGCTTGTGTGTTATTTTTGTTAGCCGTCAAACATAGGCTATGGGTTTATTTTTGCTTATACTGCACAGTTGGCTCCGATGGCTCGTTATTTTGCTGGGTTTATGGGCATGGATAAGTGCTTTCAGGCATCTGCTAGGTGACAAACAATACCTGCCGGCACATCGCAGAAGCGGACTATTGTTTATGATCAGTTGTGATGTGCAGTTGTTGGTGGGCATATTGTTGTATTTTGTAGATGGATGGGCCTCTCAATGGCACAACTTTTCACAAACGATGGCAAATGCCACCGCACGGTTTTTCACCGTGGAACATGAAGTGATGATGATCCTTGCCTGGATACTGGTGCATATAGGCTGGAGTCAGGTGAAAAAATCTTCCGATGCTTCGCGTAAGCTTTCCCGATCGGTTATTTTCTTTGGAATAGCACTGTTGCTTATTCTTTTAGCGATTCCCTGGCCATTCCGCGAAGTGGCACGTCCCTGGCTGAGAACATCATGAATCTGAAATCAGACAAAAGGCTGACTTGCTCATCGCACGATAAATTTGTACTTTTGTTACCTCGTTAGTGATTCATTTTTAACCCTTTAAAATCATTGGTTATGGCTTTCACACTTCCTTCCTTACCGTATGCTTTTGATGCACTGGAACCGCATATTGACAAAACAACCATGGAAATTCATCATGGCAAGCATCACGGAGGATATGTAACCAACTTAAACAATGCCATTGCAGGTACAGATGCGGAAAACAAAACCATCGAAGAAATTCTGAAACAGGTCTCCAAATATCCGGTGGCTGTGCGCAACAATGGCGGCGGGCATTATAACCATTCTTTGTTCTGGACTATTTTATCACCCCAAGGAGGCGGACAGCCTTCCGGTAAATTGGCCGATGCCATCAACAGCACCTTTGGAAGCTTTGATGCCTTCAAAGAAGCATTCAATAAAGCAGCCTTAGGACGTTTTGGAAGTGGCTGGGCTTGGTTAATTGTGCAAGACGGTAAATTGGCCATCACTTCCACGCCTAATCAGGACAATCCCCTGATGGACGTGGCCGAACAAAAAGGAACGCCTATCCTGGGCCTGGATGTATGGGAGCATGCTTACTACCTGAAATATCAAAACCGGCGTGCAGATTATGTGAATGCTTTCTGGAATATTGTGAACTGGCCGGAAGTGGAAAAACGTTTTGACGCTGCTTTGAAATAAGCAAGTCACTAAAAAATATCAAAGCCCCTCCGAAAGGAGGGGCTTTTCTTTTTTTTTAAAGCTTATGCCGCCTGTTTTCCGGAAAATTAAGC
>JADGHY010000303.1 GCA_019683625.1 Thermoflavifilum sp.
TAGGCCTGCCGCTAGCGTTCATCCTGAGCCAGGATCAAACTCTCCATTGTAAAAGAAAGTGAACCTGACCGCTCTCTCTTGCGAGAAAGCTTCAGTAAATCTTGACCGCTTTACTTACCTGTATGCTGTTACACTTGCGTGTAACTGGCTGTTGCTCCCGACTTTCAAAGAACTTTTTCTTCGTATGAAGAACTATTGATTGCTTGTTTAGCTGATATTTTCAATCAAACAGGGCTGCAAAGTTAATTGCTTTTCTGTTTCACAACAAATTTTTTTGAAAATCCTCTCACTGGTCAATCCCGCTTCCCTCACCGATTGCATCCCTGCTGAGAGGTGTTGAACAAACTCATTTTCTTGCAAAGAACCTTTCCAATTGCGGGATGCAAAGATAAAAGAACCTGTTGAATACAGCCAAATTTTTTTCTGCAAAAAATCTGAAAATCTTTGCCAGCAAGGCTTCCAGGATGTTTTAATCTTTTAGACTAATAGATATGTGTGGTATCTATGTCTAATCCATATTTGTAAACATACCTTTTGAGCAAATCTTTTTGTTTGTTATCCAGATTGATTTCCCTGCCCTGGATAAACGCCATGGTTATTTTGCTCGTTCGCATGTCTAGTATATCCCCTAGGCTAACGACAATATTGGCATCCTTTCCCGGCTCCAGGGAGCCCGTGAGCGAATCCATGCCCAAAATACGTGCTGCCTGTAACGTGATCGCTGAGAGGGCTTGCTCGCGGGTGAGTCCGTAAGCGGCTGCCGTACCTGCTTCGAATGGAAGATTGCGCTGCTGCCAAAACCCTTCTTCTCCCAGGCAAAACAGCACACCGGCCTGCTGCAGCAAAGCAGCCGTGCGATAGGGCAAATCCACGGGGTCATCTGTCGTGAGCGGCAGGCTGTGCGGAGGCCGCAAAATCACAGCCACCTCATTTTTTTTCAATTCATCGGCTACCCGCCAACTGTCGGCACCTCCCACGATCACCGTGCGAAAATGAAAAGTACGCGCCAGGTCTAAAGCCAGCCAGATTTCTTTCTCCAAATCCGCATGCACAAACAAAATCTGGGATCGATTAAATAGTCCTTTCACAGCTTCAAAGCTCAGGTTTCGATGCAGGTGAACCGGCTCCCGGTAATAAGCAGCGGCTTGTTCAAAGAATTGTTTAATGGTATTCACTTGCTGAAGAGCCTTGGTTTCAGCTTCCGGAGAAGAGGGATAAAGACGCGGCAAATAAAGCTGAATGCCTATGTCTTTGCGGTAAACCGCATCTTCCCAGTTCCAGGCATCCAACTGCACGACAGAAGATGTGGGCCCTATGAGCCCTCCCTCGGGCACAATATGTGCCAGCAATATGCCATTCGATCGCAACGTAGGAATCACTTTTGAATCCGTGTTATAAGCCACAATACTGCGCACCGAAGGAATGATCTGCCCCACTTCATCTACATCCCGGGTGGCACGCACGGCTTCCACCTCTACCAAACCCAGATTGGTGGCAGGTGCTATCAGGCCGGGATACACTTGCATGCCGGAAACATCCACGACTTCCGCCCCTGCTGTATCCACCTCCGTGCCTACAGCTATAATCTTCCCCTTGTCAAAGGCTATCATACCCCGGGTAATTACTTTTCCATTGCCTATATGGATGGTGCCATTGACAAGTGCAATTTTTCGCTGTTGAGGAGGAGCGGGATAAATATGCGGTTGGGCCAACAGGTATTTCCCTTCAGCCAAAAAGCCTACCAACATTATTATCCCCAAAAGATATTTCCTGGAGTATGTGATGTGCAAACGAGACATGGACATGATTTTTTAATACTGGATAAATTGATCATCTGTTGAAACGGCCCGCCGATAAGGCAAATCAGACACATCCAGATCCATATCTGCTTCATCCTGGATCTCATATCTGTTAAACAGGCGAATGGGTTGTGTTTGTTGTCCCTGAGCTTTCGCCTGAAGCATTTCCTGGATAATGCGATTGCGCTCCTGCATATTTCTGACTTGCATCAGGCTGTCTTTGACGCGGTCATAATACACGGTGCCATCTACCAGGGTTTTTTCCACCCGGGCATATACACTCAACGGATCGTCATTCCAAAGCACCAGATCAGCATCTTTTCCCACTTTAATGCTTCCGACCCATTTATCGACATGCAATAATTTGGCTGGATTAAGGGTGCATAATTTTAGCGCCTCTTCTTCGGAAAGGTTGCCATATTTGATGCTTTTGGCACTTTCCTGATTGAGGCGCCTGCCCATTTCCGCATCATCGGAATTGATGGCGGTCACCACCCCCATTTTATCGAGGATGGTGGCATTGTATGGGATAGCGTCTATGACTTCCATTTTGTAGGCCCACCAGTCTGAAAACGTTCCCGCTCCCGCACCGTGAGCCTTCATTTTATCGGCCACCTTGTATCCCTCCAGGATATGGGTAAAAGTATTTACCCGAAAACCAAATTGCTCGGCCACACGCATCAGCATCGTAATC
>JADGHY010000304.1 GCA_019683625.1 Thermoflavifilum sp.
ATATGTGCACTTGTCGGCCTGTTTATTCCTTATCAGTGGTTATTTGCTTGGCAGTTATTTGGGAGGAAAGCTGGCGGTTCATTTACCTGATTATATCATCAAAAAAATTTTTGCCTGTTTTATGCTGCTGGTGGCCTTGAAGATATTGTTTTTCACCCACACAAGAACTTAATTGTTGATGCGCTGATTTGCGCTTAATTTTCTTCATAAGCAGGATGATGTATTCGGGATAGGAGCCTGAAAGTACGGTGCGATGCATGTTTTTAGCTATTATCTTTGTGGTGTATGGATGATTTTCTGGCTGCCCGTGCTCAGATGGGTGTGTCATTGGGTTTTCACATCATTTTTGCCTGTATAGGCATGGTGATGCCATTTTTCATGGCAGTAGCGCACTACAAATGGTTGCGCACGGGAGAGATCAGGTATAAAAACATTACCCGCGCCTGGAGCAGGGGAGTGGCCATATTTTTTGTAACCGGAGCGGTATCGGGCACCATGTTATCTTTTGAATTGGGATTGCTTTGGCCGGGATTTATGAAGTATGCCGGCCCCATCATTGGCATGCCTTTTTCCCTGGAAGGGACGGCATTTTTCATTGAAGCTATTGCATTGGGTTTTTATTTGTATGGATGGGAGAAGCTGAACAAATGGTTTCACTGGTACACCGGATTATTGATTGGTTTAAGTGGACTGGCATCGGGTTTATTGGTTGTTTCGGCCAATGCCTGGATGAATACTCCTACGGGTTTTACCTATAGCCATGGACAGTTTACGGATATTTATCCCTGGAAAGCCATGAATAATCCGGCATGGATACCGCAGGCCCTGCACATGATTCTGGCTGCGTTTGTATCCACTGGATTTGCCGTAGCGGGTGTACATGCGTGGATGATGTATCGCAAAAAGAACATAGTCTTTCATGCGAAGGCTTTTCGGATTGCCGTGAGTTTTGCTGCTGTTGCTGCATTGGTACAGCCTTTCAGTGGAGACTTTGCGGCCAAAAGTGTAGCCAAATGGCAGCCCGCGAAACTGGCCGCAATGGAAGGCCTTTTTCACACCCAATCTTATGCGCCACTAACTATTGGCGGTATTCCATGGAAAAACGGAACAGGCACTGACACCACTGTGGGCAGGCTCAAATACGCCATTCAAATTCCAGGCCTGCTCAGCACCCTCATCCACGGACGTGCAGATGCAGTGGTAACCGGTCTGGACAAGATTCCAAGGGATGAGTGGCCACAGGTGGGTGTTGTGCATATGGCTTATCAGCTGATGATTGCATTGGGCATGTTGCTTTTTATATTGGCGATCTTAAGCTTATGTGGGGTATGGCGTTACAGGCATTGGTTAAACAAACCCTGGTTTCTCAAATGCCATATTCTGGCTATTCCTGCAGGATTTCTGGCTATAGAAGCCGGCTGGACGGTTACAGAAGTGGGGCGTCAACCCTGGATTATTGATCATATCATGCGCACAGCCGATGCTGTGACGCCCATGCCCGGTATTGTCTATACCTTTTATGTTTTTACGTTGATTTATGTGTTGTTATCGGCAATGGTAATATTTTTATTATACCGCCAGATCAAGATGGTGCCTGTTTTATACGATATTGTCTCTGAAAAAGATTGATGCATGTTGGCTGTGGTTATTGTATATCTTTATCTTTCCTTGCTCTTGTACCTGCTTTTAGGTGGCGCTGATTTTGGTGCAGGTATTTTAGAGATGTTTACTTCGTCACGCAATCAGCCGCGTACCAGGCGTATCACTTATTTAGCTATTGGCCCGGTTTGGGAAGCTAATCACATGTGGTTAATCATTTTTATCGTGATATTGTTTGTAGGATTTCCGGAGATTTATACCACGCTCACCACTTATTTGCATATTCCTTTATTGCTGATGCTGCTGGGCATTATTTTGAGAGGAACAGCTTTTATCTTTCGCCATTATGATGCAGTCAGGGATAACATGCAGGCTATATATAATGCCATTTTTGTGTATTCAAGTTTTATTACGCCCATGATCCTCGGCATGATAGCCGGTTCAGTGATTTCGGGGAGCATTAATCCGCAAGCATATAATTTTGCGGATGGATATCTCAAACCGTGGTTGAATGTGTTTTGTGTCATGGTAGGCTTGTTTACTGTAGCGCTTTGTGCATTTTTAGCAGCGGTATATCTGATTGGTGAAGCCGTTACACGCTATGATCGGCGGCGGTTTGTTTCCAAGGCTATTGTGTCGAACATCCTGGCCCTGGTGGCCGGTGCTGCTGTGTTTTTTACTTCCCGCTATCAACATTTTTCTCTTTGGAAATGGATTTTCGGGAATAACGTGGGAAAATTTGCCATTACAGCAGCTTTGCTCTCTTTGTTATGGCTTTGGTATAGTTGTATCCGGGGCAAAAGCAAATTGTTATTGCGGGTACTGGCTTGTTTTCAGGTGACGATGATTGTATTAGCCGTAGGA
>JADGHY010000018.1 GCA_019683625.1 Thermoflavifilum sp.
AATAGTTGCAGGACTGTGTTCCCGATAGAAGGATATCCTTCGCCAGACAGGTTAAAATAAGCATGATTGGTGAGGTTTAACACAGTGGGTTTATCGGTTGTTGCCTGATAGCTGATCTTCAGCGCATTGCTATCGGTAAGGGTATAGGTAACATGTACAGTGAGTGTACCCGGATAATTTTCTTCACCGTCGGGCGAAACATAAGTTAATTCCAACACAGTATCCGATGGCTGACGGGCTTCCCAAACTTTTCTGTCAAACCCATAATGCCCCCCATGCAGGCTGTTGGGCGCATTGTTGATAAAAAGATGATAGGTTTTGCCATTCAGGGTAAAACTGCCTTTTGCAATGCGGTTGCCATAACGGCCAATTAAGGCTCCCAGATAGGTGCTGCTATCAGCTAAATAATCATCCAGGCTCGGATAACCAAGCACCACATCTACGGGATTACCGGCACTATCAGGTACTACAAGACTTACAATGCGCCCGCCATAATTGGTGATGGCCACTGCCATCCCGTGATGATTTTCCAGATAATAAATCTGTACGTCCTTCCCATCTACGGTTTTCGCAAATGCCGTGGAATCGGGTAATAAATGTTCCATAATCAAAGAATCAATTGAAAAAGCCTTTTGCTGCGTTTGACGATGTGATTGCTTGCAGGAGAAAAAAGCCAGAAGCAACAGTAATGTAAAAAATACATTTATTCGTACTCGCATAAAAAATAATTATGCGATAAAATTAATATCTGCTTTTGTCATATCCAAATCCTTCCTTTAACTTGCATGTGCATAATAACTCAGTATGTCAGTTGCATGGACCACGCTGGTAATCGGTGCTTCTCCGCATCCGCAACGTTACAGTTATCTGGCCGTGCAACAACTGCACAAACACGGTTACCCGGTCATCGCTTTAGGCATTCATGAAGGCATGATTGGTGAAATACCCGTAATTACCAGCTGGCCCATGGTTCCGATCCATACCGTTAGCCTGTATCTGCATCCCCGGCATCAGCATCTTTACGAGCAAAAACTGCTCGATTTGCATCCCAAGCGCGTCATTTTTAACCCCGGCACAGAAAATCCCTCCTTTGAAGATACCCTGCGTCGTGCCGGCATGGTGGTCATTGAAGCATGCACGCTGGTTTTGCTTAGCACGCATCAGTTTGAGACAGCCGGACTCAACGGGCAAGCCTGATGCAACCCCAGGTTAACAAAAACAAAACATTTGATCGTCAGATTTTTTTGCTACATTAGGTGCCTGATTTTGTTCTTTTTATCATTTGAACCATATCAACATGCACTGGCGAAGATTTAATGGCGAGCCCATTCAACTTCCCATCAAAGAAGAGGTTCGCCGCGCTATTGAACGGGAAACAGCCAAAGGGTTTCACTTAAAAGTATGCATTGGCACCGATAGCCAGGTAAGAGGAGATGAAACCGAATTTGCTACCGTCATCGTATTTCTGCGGGAAGGACATGGAGGCTTCATGTTCATCCACAATGAAAAAGATCATCAGCGATATTCCATCCGGGAGCGTATGCTGGTTGAAGTTAGCAAAAGCATCGAAATTGCTTATGAACTATGCGATTTGTTCAATGAGTATGACGTGGATATGGAGGTTCATGCCGATATCAATACCAATCCTCATTTTAAGAGCAACGAAGCCCTGCGCGAGGCTATGGGCTATATCCTGGGCATGGGCTTTGCCTTCAAAGCCAAGCCCGATGCCTTTGCCAGCAGCTGTTGCGCCAATAAAATCGTCAATTAAACTTCAGGCAATTGCCTGAAACCGGGTGTTCCACTCCTGAATAAACTCCAGTATTTCTTTTCTTCCGGTTTTCTTTTTTGCGGATGCCAGAAAATAGGGTGGTAAATTTTCCCAATGTGCTTGCATGTGTGCCAAAAAGGCCTGCACATGCCGGTGCACGATCTGTTGTTTTTCTTTGTCTGTCTTGGTAAAAATCAATACAAAGGGAATCTGCCAATGGCCCAACTGATCGGCAAAAGCCAGATCTATGGCTTGAGGAGGAATGGCACTATCGATGAGCAGAAAAGTATACACCAAATTTTTGCGTTGTTGAAGATAAGTGCGAATAAGCTGTTCCCAGCTTTTGCGCCGCTGAATGGACTGCCGGGCATAGCCATAACCAGGCAGGTCAACCAGATACCAGCTGCCGCGCCTGAGCTGAAGCAATGGATCGGGGCGACTTTCAATAAGATAATGGTTGATGGTTTGCGTTTTTCCGGGCGTGGCACTGGTTTTGGCCAGGCTGCGTTGGCCGGTGAGCATGTTGATGAACGATGATTTCCCTACATTGGAACGCCCGACAAACGCATATTCCGGCAAGCTGGGCTTGGGACATGTGCGCATATCTACGCTACAGCTGATTAATCGTGCCGCAATAATTTCCATAGTTAAATCATCACACCATAGGCCTTGTGCAGCCGAACTCCTACCTTTGCACATCATGTCTGCATCAGCTCATAAGCCACCCGTAGTGCCTTACCGGCATTCAAAGTTAAGCAAGAAAGCACAGGTAGCCCAGATGTTCAACGAGATTGCTGGCCGCTATGATTTGCTCAATCGGCTCCTGTCGGCAGGTATTGATGTCCAATGGCGCAAGAAAGCCATCCGCCTGCTGGCCGATGTACAACCCCAGCGGATCCTGGATGTGGCCACCGGCACTGCCGACGTGGCCCTCCTGCTCGCCCGAAATTATCCCCAGGCTCAGATCATCGGCGTGGATATTGCTGCACAAATGCTGGAACTTGGCCGCCAAAAACTGATACAAGCCGGCCTGCAAGATCGGATTAGGCTTCAGCTGGCCGATGCGGAAACGCTCCCTTTCCCCGACAATAGCTTCGATGCCGTGATGGTGGCCTTCGGAGTGCGCAATTTCGAAAACCTCAACACAGGCCTGAAGGAAATGCTTCGCGTGCTCAAACCTGGAGGTAAAGCCGTGATCCTGGAATTTTCATATCCAAATTCTTTCCCGATTAAACAATTATACCACCTTTATTTTCGTTATATCACGCCCATAATCGGAAAATGGTTGGCCCATCATCGGGAGGCATATCAATATTTGCCGGAGTCGGTGAGTGCTTTCCCTTACGGCCAACAAATGGTAGATCGATTAACTGAAATAGGTTATCAGCAAGTCACATGCAGAAAGTACAGCTTTGGTATTTGCTCCGTGTATTGCGGCTACAAAAACACGCCACACTCGTCCTGAGTCTTTGTTTGCTGCAATCCTTGTCTGGCCGGGCTCAGTTTTTTGCCAATGATATTGATAATGCCGATTATTATTTCGGCATCAGCCTCGGTTATGCAGTATCTACGTTTAATCTCGACCCTTCTCCTTTTTTTCTCAAACAGGATAGCATCCAGGTAGTGGAACCCCTCAACAACGGGGGCCTCACCATGGGATTCCGCGCCACGATGCGGTTAACAGATCATATTGATCTGCGTTTCAATCCGGCGCTCATCTTCACCGACCGGAATATTCGGTATACCATAAAAGATTCTTCAACCGTAGATAAAAAAATTGAATCTGTGCTGCTGAACTTCCCCTTGCATGCTGTGCTGAATTCCGACCGATTTGGCAACTTCAGGGTATATGCCTTCACCGGCATTCGTTTTGCCGATGACGTGAGTACCAATGCCACGGCCCGTAAGGCAGAAGATATGATTCAGCTTTCCAAATATGATCTGGGATATGAATTGGGCTTCGGATTTCATATTTATTTTCCGGCATTTGTGCTTTCACCGGAAGTGAAAATCAGCAACGGATTCCGCAACATCTTCAAGCCAACACCCGGATTAATTTATTCGGATGTGATTCAACGCATGAAATCGCACATGGTGGTGTTTTCCCTGAATTTTGAATAATCCTTCAGGGGCGATATCTGGCTTCGGTAAGCAACTGCTGAGCGTCCTGCATCTGCATCAGCTGGGGAAGGCTCACTTCGGGATGATCGTCCATGTATTTGCGCACAATCTGCCAGCCCACCCAACTGCCGATATTTCCCGGAGCTTCTTTAGGCATACCCTGTGTACTGGGGCCCGGGCCAATATAATGCAGAATTTGCTGCATATCGCGGACATACAAGAGATTGTTCTGAATAAAATATTGCCAGATCATGCGTTCATTTTGCTTGCACCAATCTAACTGTTTTTGGGAAAATCCAATTTTCACACTATCCGGAGCTTTAGGCAATACCGCATCCAGAAAATACAGCTGTTTGCCAGCCTGAATCATCATATCCAATAAAGTGCCTTCCTGCCTGGGCGGAAACATTTGCTGTTCAATGACCTTAAAACAATCCGGCACGATATATTCCGGCGCAAATTGATGCAGCATGTATTCGGGATAGGGATCAGATACCTGCAGGTAAAAAGGATATTGTGGGCCCAGAAACATATCCAAGCCAATGCCCAATACCGTATCCACCGTCACGGCGCCAAAATTGTTTAATCCGGAATAAAAGCTCACCACCCGCGGAATGCGGTAAGAAGGAAAATAATATTTCAGATAACGAAATCCTTCCCGGAGCTGATTTTCCAGCCAGTGCAGGTCGGCAAAATGCTGGTTGATGGTATCTTGTAAACCTCGGATGTCTTTTGAACCAAGCATAGCCCTTAGCTCATCAAATAACAAATGATTTGTATCGCTGTACGGACCATAGTTCATGATCTGGGCAAAATATACCGGCATGAAGGTGGGATAAGCCTGATATAATCGCGCAACAGCCTGTTGCAGATGCGTTGTATCCAGAGCCGTTAGCGCCTGATCAAAACGATAAATTTTTACCGGAGGCACCGAAATGTTCGATACATCGGGCAAAGGCCTATGGTGCTGACGTACACAGCCCGTGCAGGCAAAGGCTATACACAGCGCCCAAACGATGCGATTCACCCGGATTGGTTTGTCTGCAGCCATAACCATCATCCGAAAGGATGTGCGCAAACTTATGGATTTGCCTTTGATCTGCAGCGAATGATTTGTTAAATCCCCTACCCGTGAGGGTTGTAGAATGTCTTATTTTTGCATAGCCCAGGCTTGAGGCTGAATATTCCGCTGCATGAGAATCGCACTCGTCCAACAAAATTATCATATCGGACATTTTACCTACAATGCCGATAAAATCATCCGGGCTATTGAGCAGGCACGTAGCCAAGAGGTTGATCTGGTGGTCTTTTCCGAATTATGCGTCTGCGGTTACCCCCCCATGGATTTGCTGGAGTTTGAAGATTTTATTACCCAGTGCGAAGCCAGCTTACAACGCATCTGCGCCCATACCGAAGGAATAGGCGTGATTGTAGGAACGCCCACCCGTAACCCTTCATCCCGCGGCAAACGCCTGCACAACAGTGCCGTATTGCTCTACAACCAACAGATACAGGCCATCGTGCACAAAACCTTATTGCCCACCTACGACGTGTTCGACGAGAGCCGCTATTTTGAGCCTGCCAGCAATTGGCGGGTGATTTCCTTTAAAGGCACATGCATCGCCTTAACCATTTGTGAAGATATCTGGAATGTGGAAGAACCCAGGCTGTACCGCCTCTCTCCGCTGGAACAGCTCATGCCTCAAGCGCCTGAACTGATCATCAACATCTCTGCCTCGCCATTTGACTATGATCATGAACAACAACGCATTGAAATCATCCGGCAGAATGTGCATCAGTTTCATCTGCCCTTAATTTATTGCAATGCAGTAGGGGCACAGACAGAACTGATTTTCGACGGAGCTTCGCTGGTATTTAATGCAAAAGGCAAGCTGGTGAAACAATTGCCTTCGTTTTGTGAAGCCATGGAGATCATCGAACTCAATCAGCTCGATGATTTGCCGGCCCTTGAAGCGCAAGCACCTGCTTCCACCCAAACCTTGCGCCCTTCCTTTCAGATAGATCGTATTCATGATGCCCTGCTGCTGGGCATTCGCGATTATTTTTCCAAGATGCAGCTGGATCGCTGCGTAATCGGATCCTCAGGAGGTATAGATAGTGCTGTGGCCACAGCATTGGCCTGTGAGGCATTGGGACCTTCGCGGGTGTTATCTGTGATGATGCCTTCCGAATTTTCTTCCCCTGCCTCCGTTGAAGACGCCGTGGAGCTGAGCAAAAGGCTGGGCAATGCCTACCACATCCTACCTATCCATGAAGTTTTTCAGGCCTTTACACACACCCTTTCACCCATATTTCAGCAACTTCCTTTTGGCCTGGCCGAAGAAAATGTGCAGGCCCGCATCCGTGGAACCCTGCTGATGGCCATAGCCAATAAGTTTGGCTACATCCTGCTCAACACTTCCAACAAAAGCGAACTGGCCGTGGGTTATGGTACACTCTATGGTGATATGGCAGGCGGACTCAGTATTTTGGGCGATTTGTATAAACAGCAAATCTATGCCATGGCTCATTACCTGAATCGGCACCAGGAAATTATCCCCCGAAATATCATGCAAAAACCGCCTTCGGCCGAGCTTAGGCCCGGCCAGCTGGATACCGATAGCCTCCCGCCTTATGAACAGCTTGACCCGATTTTATACCAATACATTGAACAACGCAAAACTATCCCCGAAATCGTGGCCATGGGCTTCGATGAAGAGTTGGTTAAACGGATCATCCCTCTGGTCAACCGCAATGAATATAAGCGTCATCAGTTTTGCCCGATACTGCGGGTATCGTCTAAAGCCTTTGGCAGAGGCCGCCGGATTCCAATCGTGGGAAAATATTAATCGCCAGCCTTTTTAACTGCCTCCGGCAGTTATTTTTTTCGGGGAATAATAAATCCATTCTGTACTGCCATAAACCCCAAACGGGGATAATAATTCATGGCTTCCTGCGCTGCCAGCAGCAAAAGCATGGACTCTTCGCCAATCTCCTGAAGCGTAAGCTCAATGAGTTTTTTACCAATGCCCATGCGTTGATATGCTTTGCGTACGGCCAAATCACTCAAATAACAACAATAACAAAAATCCGTCAGCGAGCGGGCAATGCCCACCAGCCGAGCACCATCCCAGGCCGAAATCACCAGATTGGCCTGCTCGTACATCCGACGGATGCGGCCCACATCATGTGTAGGCCGCCGAATGCCAGAACTGTTATACACTTCAATGATTTGTGCCAGATCCGGGATTTCCTGAATCGCATATCGAATGTCCATAAGCTAAAATTGAAGGAGAAAAATACATTTCTCTGCAAATCTTCAAGCAGGAATATATTTCTTATCCCTTGAGAAAAATTGTATTTTCACCCAAAAGCATTTTTATCATGCAACCGATTTCGCGCCGAACCATCCTGAAATGGATGGCCGCGGGCATACCTGCCATCGCAGCTCCACGCCTGCTTTGGGGCAAAACCTCCCGAAATTCCCTTCGTTTTTCGCCCGATATTGCCTCAGGGCCTTTTCAACCCACCAGAGCATCTCTTGCACACTATGAAGTGCCGGAATGGTTTCGCAATGCCAAGTTCGGCATCTGGGCTCACTGGGGGCCACAATCTGCCCCGGAGTATGGCGACTGGTATGCACGTAACATGTATATCCAGGGTAGCGATCAATATCAATATCATGTAAAAACCTATGGACATCCCTCCAAATTTGGTTTCAAAGACATCATCCCTACCTGGAAAGCCGATCGCTTTGATGCCGATTATTTGGTGGGCTTGTATAAAAAAGCTGGCGCCCGATATTTTATGAGCATGGGCGTGCATCACGATAATTTTGATTTATGGCATTCTACCTACAACCGATGGAATGCCGTGAACATGGGCCCGCATAAAGATATCGTTGGCCTGTTCCGGCAGGCAGCCCTGAAACATGATCTTAAATTTGCCGTCAGCGATCATCTCTGGATCAGTTATAAATGGTTCTCCACCAGCCATGGCAGCGATTTTAACGGCCCCGAGGCTGGTGTACCTTACGATGGGCAAAATCCGGACTACTGGGACTTTTACCACGATATCAACAGCGTGCACACTCACCTGAGCTGGGATGAAACGGGTATCCCGGAAAGCTGGAAAGCTCATTGGTTCAAACGTATCAAGGATTTAATCGACCAATATCAGCCCGACTTGCTTTATTGCGATGGCCCCATACCCTTTGAGGACTGGGGCTTGGCCATTGTGGCTCATCTGTACAATACCAACTATCAACGCAATGGCGGCAGGGAAATAACAGCCGTATATACCAGCAAACGCCAGGAAGATAGCCTGGTGGGCACCTGTGTATTGGATGTGGAACGCGGCGTGGTGGACACCATCTGGCCCAGGCCCTGGCAAACCGATACCTGCATCGGACACTGGCATTACGATGTACGGGCGCATTACAAAACGCCTAAGATGATTATCGATATGCTGGTGGATATCGTGAGCCGTAACGGCAATCTGATGCTGAATTTCCCCTTGCCCAACAGTGGCATGCTCGACGATAAGGAACTGGCCATCCTCGAAGCCATCACCAAGTGGATGCAAATCCATGGCGAGGCCATTTATGATACCCGCCCATGGAAGATTTTCGGTTATGGCCCTAACAGCCAGGCTGTAAAAGGAAGCAGCTTCAACGAGCGCAATCGTCCGGCCCTGACAGCCGATGATATTCGTTTCACGACTAAGGGAAATAGCCTGTACGTGTTTTTCATGGGCTGGCCGCAAAGCCAGCAATTGCAAATTCCTCAGCTGGGTCGCACACACGAGCTTTCTCCCGGCAGAATTACCCACGTGCGCCTGCTGGGTTATGATGCCCCTTTATCGTGGTCGCAACAAACCGATGCTCTCGTGGTACACCTCCCCGCTACTGCCCCCAGCCCATTGGCCGATGCCTTGGAAGTGAAACTGAGTTAAAACTTTGTCATAAGACCAGCTTTTGCTGCCTAAGCCGCTATCTTTGCATAAATCTCAAGGCATGCTTGCCATTCAACTGCTCCGCGAAAAAAAAGATTGGGTCATCGAACGCTTATCTGTCAAGCATTTTACCCAAACCCAACTCATCGATCAAATCCTGGAACTGGACGAACAACGCAGGCAATGGATTACGGAACACGACCAATTGCAAAATCAACGCAACACCGCTTCCCGCGAAATCGGACAGCTTATCAAAGCCGGCAAACAGCCGGAGGCAGATGCCAAGAAAAAACAAGTAACCGAATGGAATGAGGCTATTGACAAATTAAAAAAACAACTGGATGAGGTAGAGCAACAGATTCAGCAGCTCCTGCTGCAATTGCCCAACCTGCCTCATGAAAGCGTACCTACAGGCCATTCGGCAGCCGATAATGTAATCATCCGCCAGGGAGGACAAATTCCTCAACTGCCTGCCCAGGCTAAACCACACTGGGAATTGGCCGGCCAATATCAACTCATCGACTTCGAAATAGGCACAAAGCTCACCGGAAGCGGTTTCCCGGTGTATAAACATCAAGGTGCAAGACTGGAACGGGCCCTCATCCAATATTTTCTGGATTATAATGTGCAGGCTGGCTACGTTGAATACTGGCCTCCTCTCCTGGTCAACGAACAAACTGCTTTCGGCACCGGCCAACTGCCCGATAAAGAAGGACAAATGTATGCCGTCCCTAATGATGGTTTTTATCTCATTCCTACGGCAGAAGTGCCTCTCACCAATATTTTCCGCGACACGATCCTTTCCGCCGACCAACTACCCGTAAAGATGACGGCCTATACACCCTGCTTCCGCCGGGAAGCCGGCTCTTATGGCAAAGACGTGCGCGGCCTGAATCGCGTCCATCAGTTCGACAAAGTAGAAATCGTGCAACTCGTGCATCCCGACAATTCTTATCAGGCGCTGGAAGAAATGGTGTCTCATGTGGAAGGGCTTATCCAAAGCCTGGAATTGCCTTACCGGATCGTGAAGCTATGCGGTGCGGACATGAGTTTTACTTCAGCCCTTACCTACGATTTTGAAGTGTTTAGCGCAGCCCAGCAACGATGGCTGGAAGTAAGCTCCGTCTCTAATTTTGAAACCTTCCAGACCCTGCGCATGAAGATTCGTTTCCGCGAGGGCAAACACACAAAACTGGTGCATTCCCTGAATGGCAGCTCCCTGGCTTTGCCCCGTATTCTCGCAGCCCTGCTGGAAAATAACCAGCATCCCGATGGTATCCATCTGCCCAAAGTGCTGCACCCTTACCTGGGAACGGCCAAAATAAGCTGAGAAGACTGGTTGCGTTCAAACACTGTCCGTTTATACCAATTCATACATTGCCCGCAAACAAACTGAGCGTTTTTTCTCTAACTTCGGATCATGCACTATTTCCTGGCTAATGGGCAAGAATTGGTGATTCGGGAACCAGAACCCAACGACGCAGCCGCTCTGCTAAGCTATTTTCAACAAGCCGTGCAGGATAGCGAATTTTTAATGACCACACCCGATGAAGCGCGCCAGCATACGCTCCGCACCGAACAAGAGTTTATCCGCAGTTTCCGTACACACCCCCATAATCTTTATTTGGTGGCATGGGTGCAACAACAAATTGTGGGCACCCTGAGTGTGACCCAAGGCAACCGCAGCAAGATTGAACATACCGCAGAATTTGGTATTGCCGTCATCCGGGAATATTGGAATATGGGCATTGGCAGACGACTCATGACCCAAATGTTTCGCTGGCTCACTGCGCATCCCCAGATTAAACTGCTCTACTGCAAAGTGATGGCCCATAACGAAAGAGCCATACATCTCTACCAATCTTTTGGATTGATAGAAGAAGGCCGGCTGTCCAAGTTCTTGCGGCAACCCAACGGAGAATATGTGGACTTATTGTATTTTACCAAATGGCTGGATAATCCTACCCTTTGAGCACATGCACCATTTGTTCAATCTGATCAATCAACCGACCCGGTGCCACACCAAACCAGATTAACAAAATAAATAAAATCAAAAAAGCCAGGCCCGTGGAAACAGCATAAGGAGATGCAAGATAAGTGATGTGAGCCTGAGGTTTGGAAAACAACTGAATCACTACACGCAGATAATAAAACAAACCAATCACACTGGAAAGAATCAATACAATCACCAACAACCATTGCGTGCTGTATACTCCCGACAACAGGATGTAAAACTTACCCATAAATCCTGCTGTGAGCGGAATGCCCGCCAGGGAAAGCATAATTAAGGATAGCAGCACAGCCAGCCCGGGCTTTTGCCAAAACAACCCCGTGTAAGAGGCTAAGGAAAGCCGCTCCTGTTGGCCGTTTTCACCAGGTTCACTTAAATAACCAATAATACCAAAAGCCCCTAACATGCTGATGAAATAAGCGACCAGATAAAATACCGCTGCATGCAATCCCGTTTCACCCGAAGCCACAAAGGCTACAATTAAATATCCCAAGTGTGCAATTGAGGAATAAGCCAACAATCGCTTAATTTGCTGTTGTAAAAGGGCAAGCCAGTTGCCAATAAGCATGGAAGCAATGGCAATGACCGCAAAAATTACCAGGATGGCCTGATGCAGTATGCCTACACTATCGAACAAACGCCAGAGAAACACAAATACGCTGCCTTTTGACACAGTGGCCACAAATGCAGATGTGGGGGCCGGAGCACCGGCATATACATCGGGCGTCCACAAATGAAAAGGCACCAGCGCCAGCTTGAATCCCAAACCCGCTATCACCAAGCCAATGCCCACGGTTAACCATAAACCACCTTCACCACCCGATGCAGATAAGGTATTGAGCCCGGAAAGACTAAGCTGGCCCGTTTCCACATATATCAATCCAAAGCCAAATACCAAAATAGCCGACGAAACAGCAGCCAGCATCAGGTATTTTACACCTGCTTCCACAGACGCCGTAGCCTTCTTCGGATATGCAATGAGCGTGTATAACGACACGCTTAGGATTTCCAGCGAAAGGAAAAAAGAAATAAAATGATTGCTGATGACCATAGAGGTGGCACCCAAAGTGGCCAGCAAAAGCAAAACATGATATTCTTCCCGTTCAACGGCAGCTTGCGAGAAATAGGGATAGGAAAAAATGGTGATAAAAAAGGCTGCAATCAGGATTAATCCTTCCACGAATATCCCAAGGCCGTCGACGACAAACAAGCCATCTACCGAAGTGGCACCATATATCTTACCCAAGGAAGCCAGGGCTAGAATGAAGGCCAGCAGGGTGAAAAGGGAAATCACTGCATGGCTTCGCTTCAATGCAATCAATAAGATGCCTACCACGGCTGCTCCCGTGAGGATGATTTGTGGAAACAAAGCAGGTAATAGGTGTTGATGCCACATGGTTAGATTATTTTAAGCTGATTTTATCATGCCCAAGCCCGATCTGTCCTGCATCCGATGGTGAAACCTGTGCCACCTGCTTCAGCTGCTGGACAACAGGCTGCACCGAGCGCACGATGCGTTGGGGAAAAATGCCGATCCAGACGATAGCCAATATCAAACAGGCCATCACCAAAGCTTCTAACGGCTTCATATCGGCCTTCCCCAGGGATTGTTTGCTTTTTCCGTGAAAAACCTTTTGCAAAATCACCAGAGAATAAATCATGGAAGCAATCAGTCCCAGCGATGCCAGTACGGCCCACACCACATGCACCTGATAAGCACCGGCCAGAATTAAAAATTCGGCTATGAAATTACCTAAGCCCGGAAGGCCCAGGGAAGCCATCACAAACACCATGGCCGCCCCTCCCATCCGGGGCATATACTCCCAAAAACCACCCATTTCATCCAGACGGGTATGCCCCAATCGCACCCGAAGCATACCTGCAACAAAGAATAGCCCGCTGATGCTGATGGCATGTGCAACCATTTCCAGGATCACCCCTTGGTAAGCCAGTTCTTGCATGGAAAAAATACCTAACAGGATAAAGCCCATGTGGCTGAAACTGGAAAAGGCAATCAACCGCTTCAGGTCGGTCTGGGCATAAGCCAGTTTAGCCCCGTATAAGATGCCGGCCACGGCCAACACAATCATCACGGGAGCAAACATGCGAGCGGCTTCCGGAAAAAGCGGCAGCGCAAACCGCAACATCCCATAAGCAGCTGTTTTTGACATCAAGCCTGCCAGCAAGGCCACCCCACCAGTGGGCGACTGGGTATAAGCATCGGGCAGCCAGCTGTGAAAAGGTAAGGCGGGTAATTTTACCAGAAAAGCCAGTAAAAAGCCGGCAAGCAACCAACCGGCTACCGGGCGGGATAAGGATGTGCCCAGCAAAACAGGATAGTCAAAACTGTATTGCCCGGTTTGCTGTCCATGGAAAATGTACAACGCCAGGATAGCAATTAACATGAACAGCCCGCTGAACTGGGTAAACAAAAAGAACTTCAAGCTCGCCTTCCGGCGCGTTTCACCACCCCAGATGCTGATGAGGAAAAACATCGGAATCAGCATCAACTCCCAGAAGAAATAAAACAACAGCAAATCCATGGCCATAAACACCCCAGCAATGCCAGCAATTAGCCACAACAGATGAAAATGGAAAAAGCCGGTCTTTTCTCGGGTTGAAGGATCATGCCAGGAAATCCACACACACAGCAAACCAACAAACAGCGTGAGTATCACCATCACCAGGCTAAATCCATCTACGGCCAGATGTAAACTGGCTCCCAGCAAGGGTATCCATCGGTACTGCTCTTCGGCAATCCATCCTGCCGGTGAATTGGCAACCGATATCAAGGGATGGGCTAACCACAGTTGCAGAGCCAACACGAGATCGAGCAACACAGCCAGCGTGGCAATCCAGCGGCTCCAGGCCGCAAATAACCAGGCCAGCACACCACCTATCAGCAAGATGAGCAATAACCAAGTGAGGATCATACAAATAAGATTAAACTAAAGATGAACAATAGACCAAAGGCAATGCATAACAAGTACCAACGCAAATAGCCGCTCTGCGTGCGGCTTAAACCAGCATGCACCCAGGCATTCAATCGTCCAAATCCTTCGTAGATATAATCCACAAAATCATGCTGATCTATCCGGGAAAGCCATACCACTGGTTTCACCAACACAGTATCATACAGTTGATCGAACATCCATCCCCTGTACAAGAAACTATGGCAGGCTTTGCCCAGGGGAGTCTGCTTCCAGCTGGCTACCATGGCCGGTTTTTTCAAATAACCCAGCCAGGTGAGATAAATACCCACAAACACCACTACGGCCGTAAGCACCTGCAAAAGCATTTCCTGGCTTTCCATTCCTGGCCTTAAACTTACAGCCGGCAGGGTATGCGTCAGGAAATTAGAGAACGGAGTAAAATGACCCCATGCATGAGGTAGTTCAATCCAGCCGCCGCCAATAGAAAGGATAGCCAACACCACCAGAGGAATCATCATGGCTTTTTCCCGTTCCGGATTATGCCCCACCTCTGTTTTGGGTTCACCATAAAAAGTAACATACACCATCCGGAAAGTGTACAGTGCTGTGATAAATGCACCCACAAAGCCTCCTAACCAAAGCCAGGTACTCCCCTGTGTAGAAGCTAAGGTGTCAAATAAAATTTGGTCCTTACTGTAAAAACCCGCTGTGATTAATGGAATTGCGGCCAATGCTCCGGAGCCGGCCAGAAAGGTCCAAAAAGTAATGGGCAATTTTTTCCGAAGTCCTCCCATTTTAAAAATATCGTGTTCTTCCTCCATGGCCATGATCACGGCACCCGCAGCAAGGAACAGCAGGGCTTTGAAGAAAGCATGGATCATAAAATGAAAGATAGCTGCCGTCCAGGCTCCCACTCCTAACGCCAGAAACATATAGCCGATTTGGCTGATGGTGGAATAGGCCAGGATGCGCTTCAGGTCGTGCTGGGCCAGAGCGCTGAAACCGGCAATTAAGAGGGTAAGCACGCCAATGATGGCCACCAGCATCTGCACGGCCGGCGCCAGGCTATACAGCACATGGGTGCGGGCAATCAGATATACTCCGGCCGTAACCATGGTGGCAGCATGGATCAGCGCACTCACCGGCGTAGGACCCGCCATGGCATCGGGTAACCAGGTCTGCAAAGGCAATTGAGCCGATTTGCCCACCGCACCTCCTAATAACAGCAGGGTGGCCCATACCACAGCAGCGCCACCCACCGCCCATACCCCGGGTGCCTGATGCAAAATATCCTGAATGTTGAGCGTATGAAACTGTTTTACCAACAAAAACAGGCCAATGATAAATGCCGTATCGCCAATGCGGGTCACAATGAAAGCCTTGCGTGCCGCATAACCATTTGCTTCATCCCGGTACCAGAATCCGATTAACAAAAAGCTGCATAAACCCACACCTTCCCAACCTAAATAAAGCAACAATAAATTATCGGCTAACACCAGCACCAGCATGGAAAACACAAAAAGATTCATGTAGGCAAAAAAACGAACATATCCTTCATCACCTCGCATAAAAGCTGTAGAGTACAAGTGAATGAAAAAGCTTACGAAGGTGATCACGAAAATGTACACCAACGACAATGGATCTAGGTAAAAGGCAATGCCGGGCGCGAAACCATTGACATCAAACCATGTCCACAACGTTTGTGCATATTGATAACCCGCAGGAGGCTGCGTTAAAAATTGTATGCCTATCCATAAGGTAAGCGCGGCAGAAAGGCCGATGGATGTTGTGCCTATCCAGGCAATGGCCCGGGCAGGCATCTTGAGCCCGAATAAAGCCAGCAAAAGAAATCCAGCTAAAGGAAATGCCGGCACTAACCATAAAAGAGGTAACACATCCATGTATCTAAACCATTTTACGTTGTTCGAAGAAGCAGTTTATGCCTGTTGGCGTTCATCCTTCAATTCCCGCAGC
>JADGHY010000305.1 GCA_019683625.1 Thermoflavifilum sp.
GCCCCGGAGCATGATTTTTCTACAATGAATGAGCATTTTGATAGATGAGGTTAAAAAATATGAATCATTTAATGAACAGATATTTTTTTAGATGGGATAAAAAACAATTTTTTGGAGATGCGGATTGTTCATACCCTTCATCAATATGTAAAGCATGATGATCTGCAGCCTCTGTGGCCAGCTGATCGCAGCGGTTGTTGTAAGGATTTTGGGCATGCCCTTTCACCCAGTGAAACTCCACGCGATGTTGTTGAAGCAAATTCCAAAGCCTTAGCCAAAGATCTTTATTTTTTTTCCCTTTGAAATCCTTTGCTATCCAATCTTTCAGCCAACCTTTCTGGATGGTATTCACTACATAACTGCTGTCGGTATAAATTTTCACATGCAGATTATTTTTTTTCAAAGCCTCGAGGGCAGCAATAACGGCCATCAGTTCCATGCGATTGTTGGTGGTAAACCGGTAACCGGCAGAAAGTTCTTTTTTGTGTTTCCCGCTGATGAGTATCACGCCATATCCGCCAGGGCCGGGATTTCCGCGGGATGCACCGTCGGTGTAAATCAGCACTTCAGATGGGGATGATTTCTCCATGCAGGATCTGTTATTGTTTAGACCTGAAATACTCCTGTTTGAAAGCTTTGAAGAATGGGTGCCTGATTGGCTGCATGCAGCGCTTCGCGGATATAGGTGCGCGTATGAAGCGGATCGATGATTTCATCTACCCAAAGGCGTGCAGCGGCATAATGAGGCGTCATTTGTTCAGCATATTTTTTTGAAATCTCTTCCAGTAGCTGCTTTTCTTCTTCCGGAGCAATATGCTCACCTTTTTTCTTGCGGGCGCTGATTTCAATCTGCAATAATGTTTCGGCGGCTTGTTGTCCGCCCATCACGGCAATTCTGGCGCTGGGCCAGGCAAAGATAAAACGGGGATCATAAGCTTTCCCGCACAGGGCATAGTTGCCGGCCCCAAAGGAGTTTCCGATGATCAGGGTGATTTTGGGTACCACACTGTTGGCCACAGCATTCACCAGCTTAGCACCGTTTTTAATGATGCCTGCCTGTTCAGAGCGTGTGCCCACCATGAAGCCGGTTACATCTTGCAAGAACAGGATAGGCAATTTTTTCTGATTACAAAGCATCACAAAACGAGCGGCTTTGTCGGCACTATCATGGTAAATGACGCCTCCTATCTGCAACTCCCCTTGCCGGGTGCGCACAGGCAAACGCTGATTGGCTACTATGCCCACGGCCCACCCTTCAATATGGGCATAGCCACAGATAATTGTTTTGCCATAATCCGGTTTATAGGGGATAAATATGGAATCATCAATCAGCCTGTCAATGATTTCCTGCATATCATAAGGGCGTGTAGGATCGTCGGGTATGAGGCCATATATTTCTTCAGGATTTTTTAGAGGAGGCCGGGCTGAAACTCTCGACAGGCCTGCATCCTGAGGTTTTCCCATCATCGACATCAGCTTGCGGATATGATCCAGGCAAGCCTCTTCGCTGTCGAAACGGGCATCGGCTGTGCCCGATATGCTGCTATGCATTTCGGCCCCGCCCAGGGCTTGTGTGTCCGCATCTTCTCCGATGGCCGCTTTCACCAGATAAGGACCGGCCAAAAACATGGAACCATTTCCCTGTACCATCAATAGCTCGTCGCTCATCACGGGCAGATAAGCTCCGCCGGCAACACAACTTCCCATTACGGCAGCAATCTGAGGAATGCCCATGGCGCTCATCCGGGCATTGTTGTAAAACACCCGACCGAAATGTGCTTTATCCGGAAATACTTCATCCTGCATAGGTAAAAATACGCCTGCACTATCCACCAGATAAATGATAGGCAAATGGTTTTCCATGGCAATTTCCTGCATGCGTAAGTGTTTTTTGGCCGTAATGGGAAACCATGCTCCTGCCTTTACGGTCATATCGTTGGCTACGATCACGCACTGCCGGCCACTTACATATCCTATACCCGCAATTACACCGCCAGCCGGGCATCCACCATGTTCCTCATACATGCCATATCCTGCAAATATGCCCAATTCCAGAAAAGCTGTATCCCGATCAATCAACCGCTTTATCCGCTCACGCGCACTCAACTTATGTTGTTGCTTAAGTTTTTCCAGCTGTTTCTTCCCTCCTCCCTGCATGATCTGCTCCCGCATCTGCCGGTAATGACTCAGCAATAACCGATAGGCATCTTCATGCTTATTAAACTGTAAGGTTGGTGATTCCATGGCCATGGCTTATCTGAGTGAATTTAAAACGATTTTGATGCTCAGCCAAATTTTGCTGCTTTAAATCTGTATGTCAATGAAATAAGTTTTATTTCTTGTTGTCAGCTATAGCCCATGCAAACCAGATCAAGGAAAATTTTGCAATGATCATGCTATTGAATAAAAT
>JADGHY010000019.1 GCA_019683625.1 Thermoflavifilum sp.
TTGCAAGGCTTGAAATTAAAATAAATTTCGCTAACCTGATTATATCCGTAAACCGCAAAATAATCATTTATCTTAATTACCCGTTATGCCATTGACTGCCCGTGAGATTCGACAACAATTTCTGGATTTTTTCCGCAGCAAAGGACATGTGATTGTGCCTTCTTCCCCGATCGTGGTCAAAAACGATCCTACATTGCTTTTCACCAATGCGGGTATGAATCCGTTCAAGGATTATTTTCTGGGCACGAAAGTACCGCACCATCGCAGGATTGCCGATACCCAAAAATGCCTGCGGGTAAGCGGAAAACATAATGATCTGGAAGAAGTAGGGCGGGATACCTATCACCATACCATGTTTGAAATGCTGGGCAACTGGAGCTTTGGGGATTATTTCAAAGAAGAAGCCATTGCCTGGGCCTGGGAATTGCTCACCCAAGTTTACCAAATACCTGCCGACAGGCTTTATGCCACCGTGTTTGAAGGAGATGCAGCCGAACATATTCCTCCCGACAAAGAGGCCTACCAATGCTGGACCCGTTGGCTGCCTGCCGATCGTATCCTGCAGGGCAAGAAAAAAGATAATTTCTGGGAAATGGGCGATACCGGCCCCTGTGGCCCTTGTACCGAAATCCATATCGATTGCCGCAGCGACGAACAGCGAAACCAGGTGCCTGGCGCCACCCTTATCAATAAAGATCATCCGGAAGTTATTGAAATCTGGAACCTGGTATTCATTCAATTCAACCGCTTGAAGAATGGCCGACTGGAACAGCTTCCTGCCCGACATGTGGATACCGGCATGGGACTGGAAAGGCTGGTAAGAGTCCTGCAAGGGAAACAAAGCAATTACGATACAGATTTGTTTTCCCCCATCATCAAAGCCACAGAAGAGCTTGTGGGGATCCGCTACAATGGCGGCCAGGATTATCAGGCCATCAGCTTCCGCGTCATTGCCGACCATATCCGGGCCTTATGCTTTACCATTGCCGATGGCCAGCTGCCTTCCAATACGGGCGCAGGCTATGTGATCCGGCGCATTCTCCGCAGGGCCGTAAGATATTATTATTCCCATCTTGGTATCCAAGAACCCCTGCTCTATCAGCTGGTGCCCATAGTGGGTAACCTCTTTCAAGATGTTTTTCCGGAAGTCCAGCAACAACAAACTTTCATCGCCAAAATCCTCTACGAGGAAGAACAACATTTTCTCAAAACCCTTGACACCGGCATACAAAAAATTGAAGCTTATTTTGAAACGGCAACTACCCACGAGATCCCCGGCCAGCTTGCGTTTGAGCTGTTCGACACTTATGGCTTCCCCATCGACCTCACCCGCATCATCGCTGCCGAAAAAGGGTTTACCGTGGATGAAGCCGGATTTCAACAAGCCCTTCAAATACAAAAGAATCGTTCCCGACAGGCCACGGCTCTGGAAGTGAACGATTGGATTATCCTTCAGGAAGCTCATGCTGATTTTGTGGGCTATGAAAAATTGCATACCACCACCCGTGTGTTGCGCTACCGGCAAGTGAAAGAAAAAGGCAAAAGCTTCTACCAAATCGTGTTGAAGGAAACACCCTTTTATGCGGAAAGTGGCGGACAGATGGGCGATACGGGATGGCTGATCCAGGATAGGCAAAAAATTGCCGTGTGGGATACCCGTAAGGAAAATGACCTGATTGTGCATCTCACCAGCCAACTGCCTGCCAGCCTGGAACAGCCCGTGGAAGCCCAAGTGGATGAGAATCGCCGGCAAAGGCTCATGCTCAACCATTCCGCCACCCATCTGCTGCATGCTGCTTTGCGGAAAATCCTGGGTACCCATGTGCAACAAAAAGGCTCCCTGGTGCATCCGGATTACCTGCGATTTGATTTTTCCCACTTTAATAAACTGAGCCCTTCTGAGATCAAAGACATTGAATCGCTGGTCAACGCAAAAATCCGGGCCAATATACCGGTTGAAATTCAGTACCTGCCTCGTGAACAGGCCTTGCAGATGGGCGCCATGGCTTTGTTCGGGGAAAAGTACGGAGAAATGGTGCGGGTGGTAACTATGGATCCCCGCTATTCCATTGAATTGTGCGGAGGCACACATGTGAGGCAAACCGGCGAAATAGGATTTTTCCTCATCACCTCCGAAACCGCCGTGGCTGCCGGTGTCAGGCGTATTGAAGCCCTTACCGGAGAAACAGCCTGGCAATATGTGCGCCAACAGCTGGATGTGTTGGCTACTGCCGAAGAAATACTTCGCAAGCCGCGCCAGTTGGTAGATGCCTTGGAAAAGCTGCTGGAAGAAAAATCTTCGCTGGAAAAACAATATCAATCCCTGGAACAAAAATGGCTCGCCTATCAGGCCAAACAACTGGCCCAACAAGCCCAGCTCATACAGGATCTGCGCTTCGTGGGCCAAATCGTGGATGTGCCTTCGGCCGATGCCCTGAAACAATTAGGATTTTCCCTCCGCGACCTGCTGCTGCCCACCTATTTGATTGTGCTTGCTGCCGCCATCGAAGGAAAAGCACAAGTACTTATCCTGATAGACGAATACACGGCTGCCCATCATCACTGGCATGCAGGAGAATGGATGAAAAAGCATATTGCTCCGCTGATTCAGGGCGGCGGAGGCGGACAGGCTACCATAGCCACCGGCGGCGGCAAAAACATCGCATCCCTTTCGGCAGTGATAACCCAGATTCATCAACTTGCACAATCCTGATAATCTGTTACCAAACCGCTTTCAAATCGCTGCAAAACCCTTGCAAAAGCCCTTCACAAGCCATCACAACTTTAACATTCTCTTCGGCGAACATCGGGGGATTTAACAGTTCATTAGCCGCAGTGGCTGTACGGTTAAAGTAAATTTGCTATGCTTTGTGGTTAAACATGCACTGTATGAAAAGATGGATCTTATTCCTCCTGTTAACCATGCTGGGATATATGCCTCAGGCATTTGCCCAACATACCTCAGATGCTTCTACACCAAAAGCATATCAGGAAATCATCATTCGCCAACGCGGACAGATGAATCCTAACCTGGACATTCATATCAAAGGCGGAGAAGTTTGGATTAATGGAAAAAAATATGATCAGTACAGCGATAGCTCATTAACCGTGATCGAAAGAAAGATTCCGCTCCGCGATGGCAACAGTTATATCTTTGAACAATCCCCTAATCCACATATTCGCATTTATCCGTTTGGCGACCAGGATTCCAACCAGTCATCCCGGCCATTGCTGGGGGTAATGACTTCTCAGGCCGAAGATCAAGGGGGTGCTAAAATTGAAGAAGTGGTGCGCGGTACGGCTGCTGATAGTGCCGGCCTGCAAGCAGGAGATATCATCACCCGCGTTGATGCACATCTGATCCATTCCCCACAGGAACTGGCCGACGTCATTGGCCATTATCAGCCCGGCGATGAAATTACCATCACCTATCTGCGCAATCATCAAACCCAAACCACAAAAGTCCGCCTGGGCAAGCAGGAAAGCAATCCGGTGGATTTATTTGGCATCAATCCTTCTCCCGATTTTCCTATGCCGAACATGCGATCTTATCGCAATTTTTCTATGCCCTATCCTGATTTTCATGGATTTAACTTCCCGGATATTCATCCTTTTCTGTCTGAAAATCCTTCACCTAAATTAGGACTTACCATTGAGGATACGGAAGGAAACAATGGAGTAAAAGTATTGAAGGTGCAACCCGATATGCCAGCTGCTAAAGCCGGGGTGAAGGTGGGTGATCTCATCACTGCAATGGGCGGACAGCAAATCCGGAATGTGAACGATATGGTACAGGCGCTGCACAATTACCAGAACAGCCGTTCCGTAACCCTGAAAATCAAACGGGATAACCAAACCCATACCCTGACGCTTACTTTACCACACACGCTCAGGAAAATGGATTTATAAAGAAGCTTGTTTGTCGGGTTATCAGGCAATCAGGCAAATACAGGTTGAGGTGAAACGGGTAATCTGCCTTCGGGAGATTGCCCGTTATTTTTTTTACCGCAGCAAACAGCTTACATATTTCTGCGATAACGCCCGCCCACTTCATATAAGCTGTGGGTAATCTGGCCAAGCGAGCAATACTTCACCGTTTCCATAAGTTCTGAAAAGATATTCTGCTGCTGACGTGCGGCTTGCTTTAGGCGAGCCAACATGCCAGGAGCCTGTTCGGCATGCCGGGCATGAAAAGCCTGCAGGTTAAAAATCTGTTGGTCTTTTTCCTCTTTTGTACTGCGGATGACTTCATGGGGAATAACGGTGGGAGATCCTTTTTTATTCAAAAATGTATTTACTCCAATGATGGGTAATTCACCGCTGTGTTTCAATGCCTCATAATGCAAACTCTCCTCCTGAATCCGGTTGCGCTGGTACATCCGTTCCATGGCACCAAGCACTCCTCCGCGTGAGGATATGCGTTCAAACTCGGCTAATACGGCTTCTTCGACCAGGTCGGTAAGTGTTTCAATCAGAAACGAACCCTGAATAAAGTTTTCCGTTTTGGCCGTTCCCAATTCTCGGTTAATGATCAGCTGGATGGCCATGGCACGGCGCACGCTTTCCTCGGTAGGCGTAGTAATGGCTTCATCATAAGCATTGGTGTGAAGCGAATTACAGTTGTCATAAATAGCATACAAAGCCTGCAGGGTGGTGCGGATATCGTTAAAATCAATTTCCTGTGCATGCAGGCTGCGGCCACTGGTTTGGATATGGTATTTTAATTTCTGTGATCGTTCATTGCCTTTGTACAAATAACGGATAGCTTTTGCCCAGATACGCCGTGCCACACGGCCAATGACGCTGTATTCGGCATCCATGCCATTGCTGAAAAAGAACGACAGATTATGCATAAAATCATCCACTTGCATTCCCCGGCTCAAGTAATATTCCACATAGGTAAATCCATTGGCTAAGGTAAAAGCCAGCTGGGTAATCGGGTTGGCACCGGCTTCGGCAATATGGTACCCGCTGATAGACACGCTGTAGAAATTGCGCATCTGGTGCTGAATGAAATATTCCTGCACATCCCCCATCAGTTTCAGGGCAAATTCCGTGGAAAAAATGCAGGTATTTTGTGCCTGGTCTTCCTTCAAGATATCGGCCTGAACGGTACCCCGCACCTGTTGAAGGGTTTTCGCTTTGATTTGGGCATATATTTCGGCAGGCAACACCTGATCACCTGTCACGCCCAACAGCCGCAAACCCAATCCGTTATGGCCTTCTGGTAAGCGTTCCGGAGCAAGTGGATTGTAATACACAGGGCGAGGATGCGAGGCAAAGATTTCGGCCATACGAGCCTGCACCGCATCCCACTGGGAATGGGCATCAATCCATTTTTCACATTGCTGATCGATGGCTGCATTCAGGAAAAAAGCCAGGATTATGGGCGCAGGGCCATTGATGGTCATGCTCACCGAGGTGTGGGGATCACACAAGTCAAATCCACTATACAACTTTTTGGCATCATCGAGGGTGGCTATACTCACGCCGCTGTTGCCAATTTTGCCGTAAATATCGGGCTGCTCGGCAGGGTCTTCACCATACAAGGTGACGCTGTCAAATGCGGTAGACAGGCGGCGGGCGGGCTGTTCTGCGGCTAAATAATGAAATCGCTTGTTGGTGCGTTCCGGACATCCTTCACCGGCAAACATGCGCATAGGCTCTTCCTCTGTGCGCTTCAACGGAAATACACCTGCCGTGAAAGGGAAGCGCCCCGGCACATTTTCCTGCAGCTGCCAACGCAACACATCGCCCCAGTCCTGATAACGAGGCAATATCACCCGGGGCAAACGCGTGCCGCTCAATGTCGTGTAAAACAAGGGTTGATGAATATCCTTTCCGCGTACCTGATATACCATCTCATCCTGTTGATAGGCCTGCTGCATGGCCGGCCAGGATTCAATGCTGCTGCGGCATTCCGGATCTAAGGCCGAAATGAGCTGCTGCCTAAGCTTTTCCACCGCTGCCCTTTCGGGTGAGCCTTCCGCAAGCTGGGCCAAGGTACCTTCTACCTGATACCACTTGCTGGCCAACGCTGCCTGTTCCTGCACCCACTGGTTGTAACGACGAATCGTGTCCACGATATCCGATAAATAGCGTGTCCGCCGGGGGGGAATAATGGCCGGAAACACGGGATGTTGGTCTGCAGCAATATCCACCTTGGGTGATCCAAAGGAGAGTCCAGTCTTGGTTTCAATTCGCTGGATGATGAGCTGGAATAATCTGTTCACCCCGCTGTCGTGGAATTGCGAGGCAATGGTGCCCACCACAGGCAATTGCTCCGGCTTTGCCTGCCAGAGGCCATGGTTGCGTTGATATTGTTTGCACACGGCCAGATAGGCATCTTCAGCACCGGCCTTATCGAACTTGTTGATGGCTACAATATCGGCATAATCCAGCATGTTGATTTTTTCCAGCTGCGAGGCAGCACCATATTCGGGTGTCATCACATACAGGCTCACATCGCAGTGATCGACGATAGAGGTATCGCCCTGCCCCACACCCGCACTTTCCAGGATAATGAAATCGAAACCAGCTTGTTTCACCACCTGCAAGGCCGCATGGATAGCCTGGCTCAGGGAGCTTTCCTGTTGGCGGGTAGCCAGCGAACGCATGTACACCCGCGGGTCACTGGCAGTGTTCATCCGAATCCGATCGCCCAACAAGGCCCCTCCCGAACGCCGCCGCGAAGGATCCACGGCAATGATGGCTACCGTCTTCTGCGGATAGGCTTCCAGGAAACGCAATACGATTTCGTCGGTTAGGGAAGATTTACCCGATCCTCCCACGCCCGTGATGCCCAGCACAGGCACCGCAACCTCCGGAGTTGCAAGATGAGCTGGCTCATTCCTCAGTTCGGCCTCTGTGATAGCCCGTGCAATCTGTACCACAGGCTTGAAGGTATGTAAGGCATAGCGGGGCGAAGCAGCATTGGCTTGGTGTGCCCTCCGGGAAGATAACCGGTTCTTGCGCTGCTCGCGGCAACGCCGCAAAACATCGTCGATCATCCCTTCCAGGCCCATCTGCCGGCCATCATCTGGTGCATAAATACGCGCAATGCCATATTTGTGCAGTTCCGAAATTTCCTGTGGCAGAATCGTTCCCCCACCTCCGCCAAAAATCAGGATATGTTCACCCTGGTTGTCGTGCAGCAAATCATAGAGGTAGGTAAAAAATTCCATGTGGCCTCCCTGGTAACTGGTCACGGCCACGGCATCGGCATCCTCTTCCAAGGCAGCTTTGGCTATTTCGTACACACTTCGGTTATGCCCAAGATGAATGACCTCCGCTCCCTTGCTTTGCATGATGCGTCGCATGATGTTGATGGCAGCATCATGCCCGTCGAACAGGCTTGCAGCCGTTACAATGCGAATGGGATAATCAGGTAAAGCATCGGCTGCTGCGGCCTCCGTAGCGATGGTGATTTCATTCTCCATACGCGGGATTTGAGTTTCTGCAATTTACGAAAACACCAAGAGCTTGGCAGACCGCAAAACCGCGGGTGATAAAGATTTTCAAGATCTGAAAGAAATAGCTTTCCTACCTGAAAAAGAAAAAAGAATTCAATCCTTCAGTTGATATTCATTCATCAATTTCAGCAAAACACCATTTGTCCATCCAAAACCATCCTGTGTGGGATATTCGCCACCACCGGCTTTTTTCTGGATATGCATGACATCGTATTTTTCCATGAGTTTGCCGGTATGGATAAACACTTGCTTGTTGAGCTGTATCCAGCGTAGGGCAATCTGCCGGGCCAGGCTGTCGTAATGATATCCGCGTAAACCCTGAATGGTAATGTATTCCAGCGGTGCCCATCCATTTGGTGCATCCCATTGCTGACCCGTTTGTTGCAAGGTGGTTACTGCTCCGCCAGGCTGAAGATATCTGGCGCTGATCAGCTTGGCCATGGCCGCAGCTTGTGCACTGTCGGCCAGATGAAAGAATAAAGGATACATGCTAGCCAGTGAAATACGCGGTGAATACTGCCTGCGCACATAATCGTAATCTGTAAACACCTGCTGATGCGCATCCCAGCAATATTGCAACAAAGCTTTCTTCCTCGCCTCAGCCAGATGTTCATATTGTTTTTGCTGCAAATAATTACCCGTGACGGCGTAGCTTTTGGCAATGGTTTTTTCCAAATGGTATAACAAACAGTTCAAATCCACTGCCACCAGATCGGTGGTGATGATAGTGCCCAGATGCTGGTTGTCGGCAAACCAGCGGCTGCTGAAGTCCATGCCCGATTCGGCTGCAGCCCGTATGTTCCGATAAAAAAGGGTATCAGGTTGCTGAGACTGACGGGCAGCCAGTACATCGGCACGATACGATTCCTCACGGGGCTGATTGCTTTCATCCCAGTATCGATTCAACAAGCTGCTGTCGGCCAACATCACCACGTTATGCACCGCTTCGCCCGGATGAAGCGCTTCGGCACCCTTCATCCAATAAGCATATTCTTTTAACAATGGCTGCTGATAAATGGCATATACATAATCACCCTTCAAACCCGCTAACAGATCTACCATCAACGAAAAATACGGAGGCTGTGATCGGGTGAGATAATAGGTGCGATTGCCATTCGGCACAAAACCAAAACGATTGATCAGATAAGCAAAATTTTTTACCATGTCTTCTATCAACGCAGTATCTCCACTTTGTTGCAGACCCAGCATCGTAAAATAGGAATCCCAATAATACACTTCCCGAAAACGCCCGCCCGGCACAATGTAACGATAAGGGAGTGGGATCAATGATCCGTACCGGGCAGTATCCTGCTGGCCAGGCAAACGGGTAAGCACTTTCCATAGCTCATGAATGTGTTGCCGGATGCCAGCCTGAATATTGGAATGGTACGCTGTGGTATTGTTTTGAGGCAAACGAAAATAAGCATCTACAAATTGCTTTAAATCGAAACCGGGTTTGTTTTTCTGAGCATGATAAGCTTTCAATATGCTATCGGGTGCATATCGGGGCACGCAATCCACAAATGTTTTTCCATCTGGAAAGACTTGTTGCATTTGTACGTCAATGAACAAGTCCTGAAAAAGCGCTCGGGGTGAAGCCAGCTGAGCAAAGCTTGTATGGCCAATGAACAGGACTATTGCATAAAACCAGGCGTATTTCTGTTTCATAACAGGAAGAAAAACCTTAAGATACAGCATTTCCCGAAATCAGAAAATAAAACAGCATGTGCCTGAGCAACCAGACACATGCTATGGTTTTTCAGTCCCGTTTTTTAAAATCCAGCTTGTGCACTAATCCACACATGTACGCCCGGCTGGGGCTGCGGGGCATAGATAACTGGGGCCGGAGCGGGTACTACATACACGGCACGCGGTTCATGCCATTTGCGATGTCCCGGAGCAAAGCAACGGGCCGATCGTTCGCCATACATCTTTTTCATTAAGCCGGGTGGCAAATGCCCATGTCCCCGATCGTATAATACCATTTCCCGGCGATCATGCCCGTCTCTATCCCAATGTTGTGCAGATGCTTTCAGACTCAACCCAGCCACCATCATTGCACCTAAAACAATCATCATCCATTTGCGTTTCATAACAAATCGTTTACCACAATAAATGCCAAAAGCATACCAGATTTCACCTTACATTTGATGACACAATTCTATTGCATGAGAATATATGGGCTGCTTGTCCTGGCTGCAATGGGTGCATTGCTGTTGCCCGGTTGCAAACATATTTTCCGCCAGCAACAGGGATCTACTGAACAATCAGCCAGAGCACTTGCTTTGGAATACTTGTCGGAAAACAGGCTCGATGAGGCAGAACTGGCCTTCCGAAAAGCTGTTCAGCAAAATCCTGAGGATATCTCCAACTATGTGGCCCTCTGCCGTTTATATCTGCTCAAAAAAAATTATCCTGAAGCCGAAGCCATAGCGCAGAAAGGATTGAAGTTATTTCCCCGCCAGGCCGATCTGTGGCTTACGTTGGCTCAGGTGTATCTGGCCCGGCAGCAAGATGGAAAAGCCCGATCGGTGTTTCTTACCATGTTACACAACGATTCCACGGATGTACGGGCCTATTTTGGACTTTCGCAGCTGGATACGGCTATCGGCAACAAAAAGCAAGACTTGTTGCAGATCATTCGCCTGCGACCCGCCAATCCGATACCTCGCCTGCTGCTGGCCGAATGGCTCACCATCAATCATCAGGCCGACTCAGCCAGGTTTTATTTGCAAAGCCTCCAGAAGATCGTACCCGAATTTTCACCCGCAGCCCAACAAGCTTTTCAGCAGGCTATTGGCTTGCTGGAAAATCATCGCCCCGAAGCAGCCCTGCCCTATATCCAGCAATTTCACAACCAACTGAAATTAACCGGCGCCTACATCTCTGGTATGGATGAACTGCAGATGCCTCAGATGTTTGCCGGCTATTTTGACGTAGAAACCAATATTCGCAACCTTGCCATCGACACCAATGCATACGGCTCCACAACAGAAGCCAGCATCCTCGACGCCATGAAATTTACCGATGCTACCAATGGGAGCGGACTTTCACAGGTTCAGACCACAACCCAGGCTCCTGCCGTGCTAGCCGTAACCGACTACGATGCCGAAGGCAATATGTTTTTATATACCGCCTATCCCAGTTCGGCCAACAGCTCCACGGCAACATTGCTGGTGAACAGTATGGGTAGTTTCACTCCTTGCAGGGTTGTAGGCGGCCTTTCACACCCCGGCACCGACCTCGATGCTTGTTTTGCCGACTATGATAACGATGGCTATCCCGACTTATTCGTGTCGACCACACAGGGCATCGTGGTATTTAAAAACAATGGGGATGGCTCTTTCACCCGTATCCAAGACGATATCGGCCTCCACCATGCCGATCATGTCACCCGCATGTTGTTTGCCGACCTGGACCAGGATGGCGACCTGGACCTTTATGCTGCCCGAAAAAATGGAAATCTTTTTTTCCGGAACAACGGCGACGGCACCTTTACGGAACAGGCCGCAGCCATGCAGCTTAACGATACCGATGGCACCCTGGCCATGGATGTGGGCGATTGGGACCAGGACGGAGACCTGGATGTGCTTTGCCTGGATCAGCACGGCATTAAATTATTTGCCAACGACCGGCATGCGCGGTTTCAGGATATTAGCGACACTGTGGGCCTCCGCCAGCCTGGCTACAGTGGCACCGCCATTGCCTTCGGCGATTATAACAACGATGGCCGGCTGGATATCCTGATTGCCGGAGGAAAAGACGGCTCTTGTACCCTATTGCAAAACCGCCCCGATCACCACTTTGTACCCGATAAACTTGCCTCCCAACAACTGTCTCAAGCCTTGAAAAATATACAGGTCAATGACATAGCCTTTGTGGACGTGGATAATGACGGGCATGAAGACATCTGCGTGGCAGGCATTTCAAAGCAATCGGCTGCTTCAGGCATCCGGATATTCCACAACGAAGGGGTAAAGGGATTCCGCGATATCAGCAACCTGCTTCCGCAGGAAAATATCCAGGCTTATCGGATGCGCATCGCCGACTTTAATTTCGATGGTGATGAAGATATTTTCCTGGCCGGCCCTTCAGGTACCCGCCTGCTGCGAAACGACGGAGGCAACCTGAATCATTTTCTGCAAATTCAGCTCACCGGTCTGGCTTACGGCAACAGCAAAAACAACCGGGCAGGCATAGGCGCGCAAATTGAGCTCAAAGCAGGAGATTTATACCAGATGAAGACGGTCAAAAGCAGCCTTACCTTATTTGGCGTGGGACAGCGCCGGCGCATCGATGCCGTTCGTATTCTCTGGCCAAATGGCGTGCCCCAGACCGTGCTGGACCCCACCAGCAAACAACGAATCCTGGAACAGGAACAGCTTAAAGGATCCTGCCCCTTCCTTTACACCTGGAACGGCAAACGATTTATTTTCCTGAAAGACATGATGTGGCGAAGCATCCTGGGCGTGCCCTTTGCCATTCATGGAAGCGATACCACCTATGCCTATGCCGGGCCATCCAAAGAATATCTGCTTATCCCGGCAGAGGCGCTGCAACCCCGCCATGGCCAATATTTGCTGCGCATCACCGAAGAACTCTGGGAAACCATCTACCTGGACGAACTCAGGCTCCTGGCCGTTGATCATCCCGACTCCGTGAGTGTGTTTACCGACGAACGCTTTGTACCACCCCCTTATCCCGGCCTCACCTTGTATCAGGTGGCCCGCCCCCAACTGCCTGTCCGGGCTACAGACGACCATGGGCATGACCTGCTGCCCCTATTGCGGAATTATGATTTTCAATATGTGGCTGATTTTGCTCCGGGGAAATATCAAGGCCTTACGCCTCAGCACGATTTAATGTTAGATTTGGGCCCCGCTGCTGCCAATGATGACAGCTTGCTGCTCTTCCTTCGGGGATGGATCATGCCCACCGATGCCAGCATCAACACCGCCCTTACACAAAGCTCCCGATATTCCCAACAACAGCCGATGCTGCAGGTCATCAACCAGGCAGGTAAGTGGCAAACCGTTATTCCCAATATGGGCTTTCCAATGGGCAGAGATAAAATGATTGTCGTGAATCTATCCCATAAATTTCTTAGGGCAGATGACCGACGCATCCGGATTCGCACCACCATGCAGATTTACTGGGATCAGGCATTTTTCACCACGGCGCATCAGGCCGGGCCCATGCGCATTTCCTACGTCCCCTTGCAAAGGGCCGACTTGCACTACAGAGGCTATTCTGCTGCTTACCGAAAAGGAAGTCCGTATGGCCCAACCTGGTATGACTACGATCGGGTGAGCAAAGGCCAACGCTGGCGCGATCTTACCGGCTTTTATACGCGTTATGGAGATGTGCGCCCACTGCTGCAAAAAGCCGATGATGCTTATATCATCGCCAACTCCGGCGATGAAATTGCCCTGGCATTCGACGCCACAGGCCTGCCCGCTTTGCCCAAGGGCTGGCGACGGGATTTTGTACTCTACAGCGAAGGCTGGGTGAAAGATGGTGACTTTAACACGGCCTGCAGCCAAACCGTTGACCCGCTGCCTTTTCATGCGATGCCCAACTATCCGTACGGGCCTGAAGTGCATTACCCGGAAGACAGCTTCCACCTGCAATACCTGCGCACATACAACACCAGAAAAGTGAGTGCACAGGACTTCAACAATGCCTTGTTAAATGGCACAACGGCAAAACCCTGACTATACCTTAGCCGTGGTATGCCGATACATGTTGTGTGCCGATGGGTCGAGCAGGCCAGCCGTATTGAACGGGGCAATGCATTCCCGAATCTTATCGGTAAAGCATTGCACTTGTCTCGGAGAATAATCCCCTTTCTGCAAAACATCTTCCAGTGCCCGCACACATGTGGTTACCATCCGGCGGATTTCGGGTCGGGTAGCCAACAGGAATCCTTCCGGCTGGGATGATGACATGCGATGCTTTTCATAAGCAATGGTACAGGCAAAATAAACCATGCTCCAGGCCTGAAACAATCCAAAATGGGGCATGGTTTGATAGCAGCCTGCCACCAATCTGTCAATCAATTCCAATTCTGCCCGCAATTCCCGGGCATAATGCTGAAGGGAATGCTGCAGCTTCTCATGCTGTCCTGTATGCTCTTGAAAAATACTTATCAGACGTTCCAAACCCGAGAGGGTATGGGCGTTACCGGGACTGAAAAGGGGATCCACAAACCCGGCAGTATGGGGCAAAGCCACCCATCTGGATCCTGCCATCTGTACAAGGCGCCGTTGCAACCTTGCCGTGCGCAGCCATTTCCCCGGTTGTGCCGAAAGCCTCGAACCGCCTAACAGCTTCTGCAGGGATGGATAACGACTCAACGTTTGCTGCCATACCTGCCCTGCAGCCGCATCGGCCATCGCCTGCCTGTGCCCGTCAAGCACAAAACCCACACTCACCCGGCCATCATCAAACCGCAGCATCCACATCCAGCCTTCATCGAGCAAATGATGCAGGGCCGAAAAATCGGCTCGATAGGGATAGTCCTCTGTGCAATAGCCCATCTGCACCACAACATCTTCCCAAAGCGGCACCTGCTCCACGTGAGAAAACACGGCAAAAGAATCCGTATGAAAACCTTCCACCGTGGAAGATATTTGCCATAGCCTGTGCAACAAATGCGGCCCCCCCGTGGCATCGAGAAAAAAATCGGCGCTGAGCCTGCCTGTGCGCCCGTTTTGTTGTACGGTAAACAGCAGACCATTCCCATCTTCTTCTACCTCTACGATCTCGGTGAGGTCCAGATAAGCGATTCCGGCCTCCTGTACTTTGCTGACCAGAAAGGCATCAAAATCGGCCCGCAGCCATTGGGTATCCGAATGTTCATCATCCGCACTGGCTGCTACCAACAGCTCATGATCATGTTCAGCATTGGTGTAAAAAGGTTTTCCCGGATGATGTTTGTAAAAACTAAATCCCCGCTTTAATCCCCGCATCACCTCAGGATATGTCCGGCACCAGCTTCCATAACGAGAAAATGCTTCCAACCAGGGCAACTGATAGCTGCTGGCAAAACGCCTCAGAATCATGTCGGCAGCAGGCGTAGAAGATTCTCCAATTGCAAACCGGGGATGTTTGGCTTTTTCCACCAAGCAAACTTTCCGGCCCAGCTGATGCAACAGCAGGGCGGCGAGCGAACCGGCAAATCCGGCACCAGCAATCAACACATCATATCGGGCATTATGATGCTTCATCTATCAAAACAGATTTAACCTGAGCAATATGCACACCGGATTGGTGGTTCTACCTGCTGGGTAAGGTTCATCCGTTCCAGCCTTTGCTTCCTGGCCTGAAAACAATGAGGGCACCGGCTGATAAACTCTATATCCCAGGTATCGGCAAACACGCGCCTGTGGCCACCCTGCAATGCCCTTTCCACCACTTCTTCCAGCATGTCAATCGTGGGAGGTTGATATTGGCCTTGGTAAAACAATTGCTGCATATATGCAGTGGTGGCTCTCGTGGGAATCACAGTGCAACAGCTTGCCCCTTGTGCAAAGGCAAAACGGATGCTTTCCAACGTCCAATATATGCTTTCCTCCCGGTTAGTCAGAAAAGGGGGATTCAGTAACAAAAATACCCGGACATCCATTTGATGCTTGCGCAAAAAATCAGCCGCACGGCAAAAATCGTCGGGGCTAAGCTGCTTGCCTAATCTTGGCAATACCTTGGGATGAATGGTTTCCAGGCCCATTGCAATTTCCAATTGCCCGGGAAAATATTGCTGAAAATCCACACACACAGGCCCACACAGCTTGGGATGATTTTCCACAATCACCCGTTCATACGCATGAAGCCTTTGGGCTATGCCGGGATAATCGTCGGGCGATAAGGTTTTGAGGTCAAAAAAATTTCCATTGTTGTATAACTTCACCACCTGCGCTTCCGGCAATCGTTTCAGGGCATAATCGATTTGATGCACATAAGCGCCGCGCGGTGCAGCATCAGGTAGGGTGTGCTTCCATAAATCACAAAATACACAGGAAAAGATACAGGTTCGGCTGCTGAGAAAAATAGCA
>JADGHY010000020.1 GCA_019683625.1 Thermoflavifilum sp.
CGACAAACTTTTCCGCAACGACTGGAGCGACTCCCTGCATCATCCAGTATTTACCGATGTATCGGCACAGGCCGGCATTCATGACGACGGCTATGGCCTTTCGGTAGATATTGCCGATTTTAACAACGATGGCTGGCCCGATATTTATGTGGATAACGACTTTTTATCCAACGACCTGCTCTACATCAACAACCACAACGGCACCTTCACCAATGCGATCAAACAATATTTCCGCCATACGGCACAGTCGGCCATGGGCAGCGACGTGGGCGACGTAAATAACGATGGTTTGCCCGATCTGGTGAGTGTGGACATGGCAGCAGCCGATAACCTGCGGAAGAAGAAAAATATGCCGGCAGAAAATTATTTCAATTACCTGAACATGCTGGCTTATGGTTATGTGGTGCAATTTGGCCGCAATGTGCTGCAAATCAATCAGGGCCCCACGGTTGGTGAGGGCGATACCATCCACCATCCGGTATTCAGCGATGTGGCTTATCTGGCCGGTGTGGCGGAAACCGACTGGAGCTGGACACCCAGCCTGGCCGATTTCGACAATGATGGCCGCCTGGATCTTATCATCACCAACGGATACCCCAAAGATGTAACCGATCATGATTTCATCACCTATCGCAACATGGCCACCAATCTGGTATCCAAGCAAGATATCCTGAGCCAT
This sequence comes from Thermoflavifilum sp., assembly GCA_019683625.1. Classification (GTDB taxonomy): domain Bacteria; phylum Bacteroidota; class Bacteroidia; order Chitinophagales; family Chitinophagaceae; genus Thermoflavifilum. The sequence goes on from JADGHY010000020.1 coordinate 680, forward strand.
ATTCCCAGCATTAAGGTGCCTAATTACGCTTTTAAAAACATGGGCAACCTGCGGTTTGAAGACGTGACGCGGGCCTGGGGCATGGATATCCCTTCCTTTTCCAATGGGGCCGTGTATGTGGATTTAGATAACGATGGCGACCTGGATTATGTGGTGAATAATATTAACCAACCGGCTTTTGTGTTTGAAAATACCTTGAACGACAGCCGCCATATCCGGGCCCACTACCTTCGGGTGAAGCTGATTGGTGACTCGCTCAACCGGGATGGGATTGGCACCCTATTGTGGCTGTACACACACCATGGGCAGCTGCAGATGCGCTATCATCAGCCGGTGCGGGGTTATCTGTCGAGCGTTGACCCCGTGGAGCATTTCGGACTCGATACCGCGCAGGTAGTGGATTCCCTGATTGTACTCTGGCCCAATGGCATGTACCAGAAATTGACCCACATCCCTGCCGATCAGCTGCTCACGGTAGATATTCGCCAGGCGCATTATCCGCCACTACCTGCATGGGCTGCCGCTCTTCCCGACCACTCCCTGCAAAAAGATACCCTGGCTTTGCACTACTGGTGGGACCGGCCTGTGGTGGATAAAACAGCATTATTTACCCAGATTACCTCCCAAAGCCATATCCACTACGTGAATCATGATCCGGACTATGCCGATTTCTGGGTGCAGAAACTCTTGCCGCATAAGCTTTCGCAATATGGCCCCGGAATAGCCGTGGGCGATGTGGATGGCAATGGGCTGGAAGACATGGTCTTGGGCAGCTCCACGGGATATACTCCAACGGTATTGTTGCAGGAAAAACCTGGGTATTTTGTAGAGCGCGACTTCTTGCAACTGGCCGACCTGCCTCGCCGGCAGGCGGGTCGGTTCGACCGCCAGCGGGAGACGCGCGGGCTTTTGCTGTTTGATGCTGATGGAGACGGCAGGCCTGATCTTTACCTGGCTTCGGGCAGCGTGGAGCAGCCTGCCTCGCCGGCAGGCTCTGTCGCCTATGCCGATCAGTTTTACCATAACCTGGGCCGGGGAAGATTTGTTCTCGATTCCACAGCCATACCCGTGAACACCACGAGCAAGTCGTGCGTCGTCGGAGCTGATTTTAACCGGGATGGGAAAATAGACCTGTTCATTGGTGGGCGGGTGGAGCCCGGTGCCTGGCCTAAGCCCGTGTCGAGCATGATCCTGGAAAATGAAAGCACACCCGGGCACCCGCTCTTCAAGGACGTCACCGCAGCGGTGGCGCCCATGCTTACAAACATCGGCATGGTGAGTGCGGCCATCTGGACGGATTTTAACAACGATGGCTGGCCCGATCTGATTTTGGTAGGAGAATGGATGCCTATCACTTTTTTGGAAAATGATCATGGCCATTTTCGCAATATCACGGCCCAAACTGGCGTAGCAGACGAATTAGGGTGGTGGAACAGCATTGTGGCAGGGGATTTCAATAATGATGGCTTGATGGATTATATCGTGGGTAACCTGGGGGAAAATGCCTACTATCGGGCCAGCCATAATTATCCCATGCACGTGTATGCGAAAGATTTTGATGGCAATGGTACCTACGATGCCATACCTACCATGTACCTGCCCGATTCCACCGGAGAGAAAAAAGAATATCCTACCGAAGGGCGTGACGACCTTATCCGGCAGATTCCGGGCCTAAAACGAAAATTCCCCTCCTATCGCGGCTTTGGCCTGGCTACCCTGCACGATATCCTTAGCCCTGAACAACTTAGGGGCGCCCTGATCCTGGAAGCCAATCAGTTCCAATCGGTATATCTGGAGAACAAAGGGAATGGCCATTTTATCATGCATCCGCTTCCTGTGGCGGCACAGCTGACCCCAGTATATGGCATGGTGACGGGCGATTTCAATGCCGATGGATATCTTGACGTTGCCCTATGTGGCAACGATTATGGCCCGGATCCCAACACCGGCCGCTACGATGCCGGCAACGGATTAATCTTACTGGGCGATGGGCGGGGCAATTTCCAACCCACCACAATTTTACAAAGCGGCTTTTATGTACCCGGAGATGCCAAAGCCATGGTATGGATTGATCTGGGCAAGGGCCATCCCGGCATTGCCGTGAGCCAAAACAATGGCTCACTGCTGCTATTTCAACCTCGAAAAGCACAGCAGCTCATCCCGCTCCTGCCCGATGAATACTGGGCAACTGCCTATTTGAGAAACGGAGCCTCCCGGAAAATGGAAGCTTACTGGCAGGGAGCTTTTCTCTCGGCTTCCCCGCATGCTCTGGTGGTGGACAGCACCGTGCAGCGGATAGAAATATGGAACCTAAGCGGCAAGAAACGGGAAGTTAAGATAGCATTCTAATTTATTGCCTCAAGTTGCGCTCAGGGTAAGATTTTTTGCAGGGTATCTTCCAGAGACGGGCCAATGAGGTTTTCGGCAATGATTTTCCCCTGAGGATCGAGCAAAAAATTAGCCGGAATAGCTTCCACGTGGTAGGCATCGGCAGCAGCCGAATTCCAACCCTTGAGATCGCTCACATGGGTCCAATCCAGATGATCATCGTGGATGGCCTTGAGCCAATTTTCCTTCTTGCTATCGAGGGATACGCTGAACACGGTAAAATTTTTATCCTTGAATTTCTGGAAGGCACTCACCACATAGGGATTTTCTTCCCGGCAGGGTGCACACCAGGATGCCCAGAAATCTACCAGCACATATTTCCCTCGGAAATCGTGTAGGGAAATTACATGGCCGGCCGTGTCGGGCAGGCTGATATCGGGAGCCTGGGAACCTACTTGCAGAGGAGCTCCTTCTGCCTCGCCGGCAATAAGTTGATAAGCGGCTACCAGGTCTTTCACCAGCCGGTGGTGAGGAAAGCGGGAAAGCAGGTGGTCGACCACGGATTTAGCCTGGAGCAGTTCATCGCGTGTTTGCAACATGCTCAGGGCAAAAACAGCGCAGGAAGGGCTTTGGGTGGTATCGGCAAAATGCAGGATATAATTTTCCAGGGCCTGTTGCCGGAGTTGCAGTTGCTGTGCCTTCGTATTCAGCAGGCTGTCGGGCCATGTGCCCGTTTGCCTGAGGCTATCGTAGGTGCGACTGGCATTGCTGAGCCATTGATTTTCCTGATACACATGATGCAGGAAGGCCTGCAGGGTGGATGAAGCCGTTGAACCCGAAAAGCTCACCTGGCTGAGTTGATCATAATCGCCTTTGATGGTGGTATGTCCACCCGACAATACGAGGAATAGAAGTTGATTGTTGGGGAAACGGAGCCGGTACAGTCCTTCTTCGGGGAGGGTGCCGGTAAAAACGGGCGGTTGAGAGGCACCGGAAAGGGATAGGGTGTCGATGGTTTTTACCTGGTTGATTTCCAGCGCATCCAGATAAATCGTGCCCTGTGTGGGCAGATGGCTAAGCTGCAGGGTAAGGGTAAAGGTAGCCGGAGAAGGGTTATGTTGACAGGCAGCGAACAGGAGTAGACTGAACAGCAGCAGGTACTTTCTGTTTTTAACCAGCGGAAAAGCAGGCTTGTTCATGGATGATCGTTTAGGCGTGCAAGTTATTCATTCATCGCCTTATGCCTCACGTTCACCGGTGATTTTTAACATTTACTCCAAGCCGCTTCACGATTACCCGAATAATTGATGCATTCCCTAATCCGATTTGTACTTTCACCAAACCCAACTTGCTTCCAAGCGTGGGATAGGTGTATCTTTGAAATGGTTTTTCATAGGATATGGTTAACTTACTATGCAGGGAGCTGTTGTCTAACAGTTCCATTTTTATTTTAGTCTTTCCCGGATGAGTTCATGAATCAGTTGGGGATTAGCCTTTCCTTGGGTTTTTTTCATTACCTCACCCACAAAAAAGCTGAGCAGTCCTTTTTTCCCGGAGCGATATTGTTTGATTTTATCGGGCATGGCTTGGAGGGTTTCTTCTACACAGGCTATAAGCTGTTGGGTGTCGGGTTGTGCATGCAGTCCAAGTTGGGTGATCAGTTGGGTGGGAGACAAGGATGTGCCTTCCAAGAGAGAAGGAAGCAGTTGTTGGGCTGCCGTGGAGAAGCTGATGGTTTTGTTTTCGATGAGTTGGATGAGTTCGGCCAGTTGCCGGGGAGTAAGCTGACCAGCCGGCTCGGGCAGGTGATGGTTGCTCACGTATGCCCGGATGGGGCCTAATAGCCAATGGGCCACCGGAGCAGCCATGGTTTCAAGGTTTGCCGTCTTGGCCGCAAGCAGGTGTAAGGTATCGCTAAAAAATTGAACGATTGTAGGGCTTTCTGTGAGTTGCCAGGCTTCGGAGAAACTAAGTCCGAATTGGTGCTGGTAGGTATCTATGAGTGTTTCCTGGGGCGGGGGTAGTTGTTGGCGAATGGCATCCAGCATCTCGTCGGTAATCACAAAAGGGCTGAGATCGGGTTCGGGGAAATAGCGATAATCATGGGCCATTTCTTTTTGGCGTTGGGGATAGGTGAGGTTACGTTGTTCATCGTATCCTCTTGTGTGCTGGGTGATAGCGTTTCCTTGCTGGAGTTCGGCAATTTGCCGGTTGATTTCGTATTCCAAAGCCCGGCGCACGAAGCGCACGGAGTTCAGGTTTTTGATTTCCACCTTGGTACCTAAGGTTGTTTGTCCCGCCGGCCTGACGGAAACATTCACATCACACCGCAGGCTACCTTCTTCCATGTTGCCATCACTGACGCCCAGATAGCGCACCAGTCTTCTCAACGCCGTCAGACAGGCTGCTGCTTCCTCGGGGGAATGTAAGTCGGGCTCAGTCACGATTTCCAGCAAAGGAACGCCTGCCCGGTTAAAATCAATCAGTGACTGCTGATGCTGGTGCAATAATTTTCCGGCATCTTCTTCCAGATGCATATGGTGAATACGGACCTGCCTGCGAATGGAATGGGTATGTTCCTGCAGGTAGAAAGTTAAATACCCGCCTGTACAGATAGGCGTATGGTGCTGGGTAATCTGATAGCCCTTGGGCAGGTCTGGATAGAAATAATTTTTCCGGTCAAAGTAATTCACCCGGGTGATCTGGGATTGGCAGGCGAGGCCCAGTTTGATGGCCTGTTCGATAGCCTTGCGGTTGAGGCGAGGGAGCGTGCCGGGATGAGCCAAACTGATGGCATGGATATGGGTATTTGGTTCAGCTGTGAAATGTGCAGGGTCGGCGCTAAACAATTTACTGGCGGTGAGGAGCTGCACATGCAGTTCCAGTCCAATCACGGCTTCCCACTCCATCGAAACGAAGGTTTAGGGACAAAAGTAAGAAAACTCCGCCGGGGCGATTTATTTTTCCCGATGGGAGTTTTTTTCCACTGCCGATGGCTTTTGGGCATGGGTATGGTTTAGTCCGGTTAGGCCAAGCTCTTCGAGGGAAAGATCTTTTTCTTCATCCACAGCAGGCCATAGCTGGTGACGTCTTGCCTTGCGTTTGAGGGATTTTTCCAGCCACAACAGCATAGCCGGAAGAATGGTGAGGTTGCTGATCATTGCCAAGATCAAAGTTAAGGAGGTGAGTAAACCCAAAGCCTGGGTGCCCCCGAAAGCGGAAAAGCTAAAAATCATGAATCCGGCAAATAAAATCAGGCCGGTGTACACGATGCTGATGCCAGTATCGTGGATGGTGCGCTTGACGGCTTCAGACATTTGAAAGCGCACCAGCTGCATTTCCTGTTTGAAGTTTACCAGGAACCGGATGGTGACGTCTATAGCAATGCCGAGCGCCACACTGAAAACCAATACGGTAGAAGGTTTTAAAGGCACACCCACCCAGCCCATCACACCGGCTGTAAAAGCCAGGGGAATCATATTGGGAATCAGGGCTATGCCCACCACCTTCCAGGAGCGGAACAAGTAAAACATGCAGCCCAGGATCAACAAGAAGGCCAGGAGAATGCTGTCTGCCAGTCCGTTGATAATATATCGGGAGCCTTCCAGAAATACCACCGAGGTGCCTGTGTAGGTGAGGGAATAGCGCGAAGCCGGGAAAAGCGAGTCGGCCTTCCTCTGCAGCTGATGCAGGAGCAGGGGCAGGCGGCTGGTGCCCACATCTTTCATGTCGATACTTAGCCGGGCAATTTGCTTGCTGCTATCCACAAAAGCATGCAAAAGCCTTTCAAAACCATTACCCGAGGCAGAACCGACTGGTTTAAACTGCAGATAGGGCGCCAAAAACACCAGGTCGAACTGATTGGGCACAGCATAGCTAAGCGAATCGCCACCATAATAAGCTTGGCGGGCAAACTTGATGCCTTCCACGTACGACATAGGTCGGGCAAAATCGGGTTGCCGGGCGATATAGCGGCTGAAGGCATCAATCCGGTTCATCAGATCCAGCGAAACCACACCGTTGGGATGATGGGTGTTGATAAGGATTTCCAGCGGCATCACCCCTTTGAAATTCCGTTCAAAAAATTTTAGGTCGGTATAAAGCCTGTCGCGATGCGGCACATCATCCAGAATATAGCCCACGCTGTTAAGCCGGCTGATACCCATGATGGCAAAGACCAATACCACAATTGTGCCGGCATAAACCACAGGGCGGTATTGAAAAACCAGGATCTCCAGTTGCTTCAACATCCAGTTGAGCAAAGGGCTTTCCAGATAATTTACTTGCCTTTCTCTGGGGGCCGGCAGGTAGCTGAGCATGGCTGGCAGAAATATCAAAGAAATCACAAATAGCCAGAGGATATTTAACCCGGCTACAATCCCGAACTCCCTCAACACTGCGCTGCGCGTAAAGAAAAACACCCCAAAGCCAATGGCTGCCGTGAGATTGGTAAACAGCGTCACAATGCCCATGCGCTGCACCATGCGTACCAGGGCCTTTACCTTGTTTTGGTGCCTGGCATATTCGCTATGGTATTTATTTAAAAAATAGACACAATTCGGGATACCAATCACAACGACGAGCGGCGGGATTAAGCCAGTGAGAATCGTGAGCTTGTAGCCTAACAGCACAATGGTTGCCAGGGACCAGATCACGCCAATGAGCACTACGGCCATCGACATCCATACGGCCGAGAGAGAACGGAAAAACAGCAGCAGGATGAGGGCCGTGAGCACTACGGAGCTGATGAGGAAAATGCGCAGCTCCCGCGAAAGTTTATTGGTAATTACTGTGCGGATGTAGGGAATACCGCTCAGGTAACAAGTGATATGGTGTTGCTGGGCAAAGCCATCGGCCAGCTGTTCAATGGCCTGGATGACGTGGGTTCTGCCTGAAGTATTAAGAATATCTTTGTTGATATGCACAGCCATCAGGTAGCTGTGTGTGTCTGGATTATACAACAATCCTCTGTAAAATGGTAAGGATAAGAATATATGCTTAAGGCTGTCTAACCTGGATTGGCTCAGGGTATCTGACGGGTTCGTGGGAGTAGGAAAAATAGGCACGGGTTGGAGCCGATGCAGGCTGTCTATCTTTTTTAAGTTCAAGGCGGTGGGAATGCTTAATACATCTTCCACATACGGCACCTGTTGAATATGTTGGACTAATTGTTGGTAATCCCGAAAAAAAGAGGCGTCAAAAAATCGATCTGTTTGGTAGCCGATGACCATCAGGTTGCCATCTTCTCCGAAGGTTTTCTTAAAAGCCAGGTATTGCTTGTATTTCGGATTGTTCAGCGGTATGGATTTGATGAAATCATAGGAAAGCTGGACATGAGCGGCGAAATAGGCCATGATGCAGGTGAGGATACCTAAGAGGCTGAGAAGCAGAAATCGTTTTTTCAATATCCAACTTGCTAACCTTTGCCAGCTCATTCCCGCAGGTTTAGGGTTGCAAAGCTACTAAACTTAAGCCACAGCATCTTGTCTGGAGCCAAAAAGGATATCGCTTACTTTTGTTAAAGAGAAATCGCCTGATATCTTGTTGCAGAAAACGCGAGGCATTGTATTGCGTGCCGTAAAATATGGGGAAACCAGTTTAGTGGTAACCATTTTCACCGAGGAATGGGGTGTTCAAAGTTATTTGGTGAGCGGAGTGCGCAGCAGTTCGGCTAAAGCATCATCGCGGCCGGGCATGAGGGCTGCCAGCTTTCAGCCTGGTAATTTGCTGGATATGGTGGCGTATTATCATACCCGCAAAAGCCTGCAGCGCTTGTCTGAAGTACAATTTGCCTATCTCTACCAGCACATGCCCGCAGACCCTGTCCGAACTGCTGTGATGCTTTACATGGTGGAGCTTTTATGGCGTGTGCTGCAACACCCACAGCCTTTCAAGGAATTGTTTGCATTTGCTGTAGAGCAGCTGCAATGGCTGGATACCACAACTCTGGGCATAGGCAATGAACCCTTATATTTTACCCTGCATGCGGCTGCCTTATTGGGCGTGGGCTTGCCCGATGATTTTGACGATGCCCGTCCTTATCTGGATCTTCGGGAGGGGCAATTTGTTTCAGCCATACCCGCACATCCCGATTATCTGGATGCAGCAGATAGTGCCGTAACTGCGCGGCTATTGGCCTGTCGATCTTCCGATGAAGCATCCACCATTCCGCTTTCGCAAGTCAGGAGAAGAAAATTAATCCTGCACTATCAAGACTATCTGCGTTGGCATGTGCCGGGGTTCACGGCCTTACACGCCCTTCCCACCTTATTTCAATTGTTCGACCTGCCAGAGACCTGAAGGGTATACAGCATCTTTGGTGTGAGCAAAAACAGGAAGGGGCCGGCAGCTTCAACCGTCGTGCCCGAATTTGCCCCTGGGGCAATATCCACAGGATGCAGATGCGCAGGTAGTCTCATGCCAATTTCCTGCCAGAATGGGGGGCTAAACAGATAAATGCTGTCTGCTTTAAGCACATAAAGTTGCCCTTCTGCCGCGGTAAACGAAGTGGAATGAGGGATGGGTATGGTAGCCTTGACATTAGCCAGTTCGTCGCAAATCACAATTCCTTGGCGTGGATCATAAAGGTACACTTCATGATGCCTGTTGAGGATTCGCACGGGCTGAGGCAGCTGATGCATCAGCTGGCTGAAGGGTGCGCTCTGCAACAGCAGGTTTCCCTCCGGACTGATTTTTTTCAGGAGGCCATCCTGAAGATCATAAACCCACAGCTGATTATCGTAAGAAAGGCTTACGGCAGCGGGTTGCAAGATGCCATGTGCCTTCAGATCGAGGACAAGCAACGGGGTCAGCCAACGGGAGAGGAAATAGATGCGTCCTGTTCCTGGATAAAAAAGCAAAATGCGAAGGGGATTGCTCACATCGGCTTGTCCGGGGATGCCTGCTCCCCATTGGGCGTATTGATACAGGCTATCGGTATGGACATCTTTTTTAAAAAACACTCCCCGCGCATCTATCCAGTACAGATTGCCCATGGCATCAGCAAAGATGTGCCGTGCCCGCAAGGGCAGGCTGTCAACAATAGCAAAAGAAATCCCACTGGCTTGGGCATGAAGGGCAAAGGGACAAGCGAGAAGAAATCCAATCCACCCAACCCTGAGAAATTTCTTCATGGTAACCTCATTGAGCAGGGAAAAGGGTATTTTTTACCGAGCCGGGTACCGGATAATAACACAATTTTAAGCCATGCTGGGTGTCGAAAACCGCATACGAATGAAACCTGATCCAGTCGCCCAGGTTAATATACCGGCTACCACCGGGCAAAGGAATATCCAATGCCAGATGACGATGACCAAAAATGAAGTAGTCGATATATCTTTCCGAGAGCAATTGTTTGCAATATTGTACGAGCCATTCCTTGTCTTCTCCCAAAAAGGTTTCAGTAGCCGTGGCTGCACGGCTTTGCCGGCTGAAAAAGTTGGCTATAGCTATACCCCATGAGGGATGAAGCATGGCAAAAAGTTTTCTGCAAAAGGCATTTCGGAAAATTTTCTTCAGCATTTTATACCCCCGATCGCCTGGTCCTAATCCATCACCATGACCGAGATAAAAAGTTTTTCCTTCACAATGCAGCAAAACAGGGCTGTCGTACACTGGAATACGGAACTCCTCTTCGAAGTAGCCATTCATCCACATATCGTGGTTGCCAATGAACACCGAGATGGGGATGCCTCTGTCGGAAAGTTCGGCCAGCTTTCCCAACAGGCGGGTGTAGCCTTTGGGAATAACAGACTTATATTCAAACCAGAAATCAAACAGATCACCCAATAAAAAAATATGGGCGGCATCGGCCGATATTTCTTCCAGCCATTGCACGATCCATTTTTCCCGTTGCAGGCTAATTTGTTTTCCACCCGCGCCCAGGTGAAAATCGGAAGCGAAATATAATTTTTGATGTGGCGGTAATGCAATTGAAAGCTCCACGACATGAAGGGCTTGGGCCGGCAAGATAGTCAAGAATACAGAGCTGACAAAGTGGTTAACGAGGAAGGGGCTGATCGATAAGGAATACGTACATCTCTTTAGGGCCGTGTGCGCCCATCACCAGTGTTTTTTCGATGTCGGAAGTGCGGCTGGGGCCAGTGTGCAGGCTCCACATGGAGGGCCAGGCCTCACCATATTTTTCTTTCATGAGTTGCAGGGCTTCCCGTAGATCCCACACCAGCTGGTCGGCAAAAGCAGCCACCAGGTGTACGGGTGCAAAAACGGAAGGCATGCGCCCAGAAGGCTGGCCGGTACTGAGCACTACCGTTCCTGTGCGGGCAATCAGGCATTCGCAACCCGTCAATGCCACCTCAATCTGCTCCAGAGGTAAGGAGGAAAGCAGGGGAACAGACAAGGGTGAGGAAGCGGATGCCTGACTCGTCTCCAGCACCAGCAGCTCCCGAAGATGATTTTCTTTGCAGAGGATCTGCTTCCATCCCTGTTGCCGGCAAAGAAGGGAAAATTGTTTTCCAAAGCTGGCGAGATCTTCACAAAAGATAAATTTTCCGTTTAGCTTCACAAAAGTCTCGGCAAAATGCACATCCAGATTTTCGGGAGGAGCAGCAAACACCGGGCTGTTGCCTTCCGACTGGGGAAAAGGCAAAGGTAGCGGCTGGCTTAAGGCATTGCGGATGCGCTTGAGGATATTCTCTTTGGCGGGTGAGACTTTCATGATGCCGATGCTGAAGAAGTTTTAACCAAATCAGCGGGCTCCACATTATCCGGAGGAGCTACAATCACCTCCGGTTCGTGGGATTTTTTATCTTCAAATGGTCTTTTGCCGATGAGCCTTTCCAGGTCGGCCTGATAGAGTACTTCTTTTTTCAGCAGCTCTTTGGCCACCACCGTGAGTTCATTGCGCCTGCTTTGCAGCAACTCTTTAGTTCGGCGATAGGCTTTATCAATCAGGTTGCGCACTTCCTGGTCGATCATGCGGGCGGTTTCTTCGGAATAGGGCTTGCTGAAGGTGTAATCGTTCTGCGGATCGTAGAACGACACGTTGCCGATTTTTTCATTCATACCATACACCGTTACCATGGCATAGGCCATCTTGGTGATTACTTGCAGGTCATTTTGTGCACCGGTGGAGATTTTACCGAAGATCAGGTCTTCAGCAGCCCGGCCGCCCAGCGTCATGCAGATATCGTCCATGAGCTGGTCAGTATTGTACAGGTATTGTTCCTTGGGTAAATATTGGGCATAACCCAGGGCGGCAACGCCACGAGGTACGATAGTCACTTTCACGAGGGGATTGGCATGCTCTAAAAACCAGCCGCAGATTGCATGTCCGGCCTCATGAAAAGCAATAATTTCTTTTTCTTCGGGAGAGATGATTTTATTTTTCTTTTCCAATCCGCCGATGACCCGGTCGATAGCGTCGTTGAAGTCTTCCATTTCCACACATACCTTCCCTTTGCGGGCGGCTATGAGGGCGGCTTCGTTGCACACATTGGCAATATCGGCACCGACAAAACCGGGCGTTTGTGCTGCCAGCTTTTTAACGTCTAAATCGGGAGATTTTTTAATGGGTTTGAGGTGTACTTCGAAGATTTTTTCCCGGCCTATTAAATCGGGTTTATCGATAGTAATTTGCCGGTCAAATCGGCCGGGGCGGAGCAGGGCGCTGTCGAGCACGTCGGGCCGGTTGGTGGCGGCTAGGATGATGATGCCGCTGTCGGAGCTAAAGCCGTCCATTTCCACCAGCAGCTGGTTCAGGGTATTTTCCCGTTCGTCGTTGCTCATCATCACATTTTTGCCGCGTGCCCGGCCAATAGCGTCAATTTCATCAATGAAAATGATGCAGGGTGCCTTTTCCCGAGCCTGGCGAAACAGATCGCGTACCCGGCTGGCGCCTACACCTACAAACAATTCCACAAAGTCGGATCCCGACATGGAGAAGAAGGGCACTTGTGCTTCGCCGGCCATGGCTTTGGCCAGTAGGGTTTTGCCCGTGCCGGGCGGGCCTACCAGCAAAGCTCCCTTGGGAATTTTGCCTCCCAAAGCCGTGTATTTTTTGGGATTTCTCAGGAAATCCACTACTTCCATCACCTCCTGTTTGGCTTCGTCGAGTCCGGCCACATCATTGAATGTCACATTCACCCGGGTACCCTTTTCGAAAAGCTGTGCCCGTGATTTGCCAATGTTGAAAATGCCTCCCGGGCCTCCTCCGCTGGAGCTGCCCCCCATCTTGCGCATCAGGAAAATCCATAGCGCCACGAAGATGAGCAGGGGAATGGCAATATTTACAAACGGCGTAAACCAGTCGCCCCGGTCGTGATAGGTGACGTCAATCTCTTCCGGGGCAATATTGTATTGTTTTTCGGCAGCAGCGAGTTCCTGGTTAAAGGTCTCAATATTGCCGATGGTGAACACATAGTGCGGCCCTGGATTTAGGTTTCCCAGGTTATTCCGGGCCACATCCTTGAATTTAGGCTGGTTAAGCCGGTCTTGTTTGATATACACCTCCACCTGCCGGCCGTTAATCACATCCAGGCGTGCCACGTCGTGATCGGCAAGATAGTTTTTGGCAAAATCCTGAAAGCTGATTTCCTGCGGTTTGGCATGGAAATCGAAAAAGTTCATGGCCAGCAGCAAAACAGCTACCAGCACGTAAATCCAGTAGAAATTGAATTTAGGACCTCTTCGGGGATTTTTGGGCGTTCCCCTTCCCTGCAGCCCGTTTCCTGTTTCCATATTTTAATAACTTCGGGTCAAACCATTGAATCATGATCATGAAACATCCGGAAATGCCGTTTGTTCCGCATCACTCCACATTTCTTCCAGTTTGTAAAACTGGCGCGTTTCCGGATAAAAAATATGTACCACTACATTCACATAATCGAGCAATACCCACTTGAGGGCTGTGTACCCCTCTTGTCGATAAGGAGATTCACCTACTTGCTGTTTTACATATTCCTCCACATGTTCGGCAATAGCTTTAATCTGGATGGAGTTGTCGGCTTCGCAAATGATGAAAAAATCGGCAATGGCCTCAGGAATTTTGCGAAGGTCCAGCGAAACGATGTGCTGCCCTTTTTTTTCCTGAATTGCCCGGATGATGGAAGTAATGATTTTGCTGTTTTTCTGAAGCCGAGTGGACTTATGCTGTCTCTGTCGGGTTGTTGCAGATACGGATTCCAACAAGCTTACGTGGTTTTTAGTTTTTCAGATAATGTATAACAAAAATGGCAAATATCGGTTCTAAACAAAGTTAACAAATTTCTATACGAAATTAGGATGCCTTGTGTTTTGTCGTTTCTTTCTGCGCTCTATTTTTACATAAATTTAGTGATTAACCCCAATCGTTTTAGCCTATGGATTTTGTCCTGATTCGATTGGATGAAGTAGATAGCACCAACAACTATGCCATGGCAAGGATTCAGCACGGAGGTCTGCCAGAAGGCACCGTCATTCAGGCCATGCAACAACATGCCGGCAAAGGCCAGCGTAACCGGGAATGGATCAGTGAACCCCGGGCCAATTTGCTGATTAGCCTGATTCTGAAGCCGGCTGTAATTAGCCATCAGCCTCCTTTTCTGCTGAGTATGGCCGTTGCCGCGGGGCTAAGGGCAGCTGCCGCCCGTCTTTGCCAACAGGATTTTTACATCAAATGGACAAATGACCTCTATTGGGATGACAGAAAGGCAGGAGGCATCCTCATTGAAAACACCTGGAAGGGCCAATATTGGCAGTATGCCGTTGTGGGCATTGGGTTAAATGTCAACCAAAGAGAATTTCCGCCCGAATTACCCAACCCTGTTTCACTCTCCCAAATCACGGGTAAAACTTTTGAGCTTCAGGATGTCCTGCAGGAAGTATATGATCAGGTCATCAAAAAGTACCGGGATTTGCAGGGAGGGAAAACCGATGAGCTGTTGCAAGAATACCATGCCTGGCTGTACCGGAAAGATCAGCAAGCCTGGTTTACGCATGCCGGGGAACGTTTTCAGGGAATCATCCGGGAAGTATTGCCCGACGGCCATTTGATCATGGACACCGCCAGCGGCAGGAAAACCTGGGCTTTTGGTGAACTGGAATTTGTGCTGGATGCATCTGCTCCTATCGGGGATTGAATCAACCTTTTATTTGAACAAATCCGTTTTTCAACAGCCATTGGCGGGCCTTTTCCCGGCAGTCGCCCTGCAGCAGCACTTTGTCTTTTTCAAAACTGCCGCCGGTACCGCAACTTGTTTTCAACCCGTGGGCAATTTGCCGCATTTCCGCTTCGGGGAGCAGAAATCCCTCGATAAGCGTAACCGTTTTTCCTTTCCGATGGCGGTTATCCAGTTGGATACGCAAGGTTTGGCTGGCCCGTTCGGGATAGGACTGTGGCGTTTGTTCCTCT
>JADGHY010000306.1 GCA_019683625.1 Thermoflavifilum sp.
CATTGGTGGTTAGCTCATTCTTTAATTCAAAAAGCTTTAAAAATAAAAGCAGACCTCTACGTTACTCATTACATTCCGGCTTTATATGCCGGATATCTGGCATCAAAACATCATAAGGGATTATTAGCTTTTGATATGGAAGATTATCATCCCGGTGAGCGGATTGATGAGCGATGGGTATCACCCCAAAGAGAAAAAGAAAGAAGGGAATTTATCTTACGTAGGCTGCTCCCACATTGCGCTTATGTGTCTTTTGCTGCTGAAGGCTATTATGATCTAACCCGAAAACATTTGACCGAATCTATCAGCAACCCTTTGATTGTACACAATGTGTTTCCATCAGGCGAATTTATCCCACCAGTTGTCCGTTATGAAAAACCGTTGCAATGCATCTGGTTTTCTCAAACCATTGGCCGGGGCAGAGGCTTGGAATTGCTGCTTGATGCCCTTTCCCAAATCAATTTCCCTTGTGAGATCACCTTGATTGGAAATTTGACCGATACCGCATTTGGTGAAATGCTGCGTGCTCAACCCCACATTAAGCTAAAATCGCCTGTGCCGCAAGCACAGTTGCATCGGTTGCTGAGTGAGTATGATGTGGGATTGGCATTGGAATTAAAAGAAACAGACTTAAATAGAAATTATGCATTAACCAATAAACTATTTGCTTATCTGCAAGCCGGCCTGTATGTATTGGCTACCGATACAGAAGGGCAAAAAGCCTGGATGCAGGCAAATCCGGGATTTGGCAGGCTGTGTGGGCAATCTGCAGAGGGTATCTATCACGCATTGACCTATATCCATGCACATCTTGAAGAAATTCGGAATCAGGCCATCCTGCGTTATGAACGAGCAAAAGCACTGGCTTGGGAACAAGAAAGCCGGCAACTGGCAGCAGTATGGAAGAAAATTTTGTCGGGTGAGGAACAGAAAATAGCATGAATCCGCAGCAAATAGGCTATGGCTGTTAAAAAGATTTTAATTATTGCCCCCCATTTTCCGCCTTCTAATTTAGCGGGTGTACACAGGAGCAGGCTGTTTGCCCAGCACTTGCCCGAATTTGGCTGGGAACCGATAATACTTACAGTTCATCATCAGTATTATGAAGAGCAGCTCGACTGGCACTTGGCGGCTTTGCTTCCGCCCGGTTTGTGTATAGAACGGGTAAAGGCCTTACCCGTGAAGCCCATTCGCCTGGTGGGCGATATTGGCATCCGGGGATTTTTGCCATTATTGCAAAAAACCATTCAACTGATCCGAAAAGAACATATTCATTTTCTGTACATACCCATACCTTCTAATTATGTGGCTTTGATTGGCCGCATTGCGCATGAAATCACAGGCATAGCTTATGGCATTGACTATATTGATCCATGGGTTTATCCACTGCCTGAAGGCAAAAAGCGTTTGTCCAAGGAAGGGCTTAGCCTGCTGCTGGCAAGGTGGCTGGAACCCATTGCTGTGAAAAAGGCGGCTTTAATTACCGGCGTGGCTGAAGGATACTATCAGGGTGTATTGATGCGAAACCCACAACTGCACTGTGTTACGGCTGCAATGCCCTATGGAGGCGAGCCTGCTGATCATGCCTGCCTGCAACAGATGGGCTTGCAACCTTATCTGTTTTCCAAAAAGGAAAACAAATTTCAACTCGTCTATGCAGGAGCCATGCTGCCTAAAGCTTATGCGCCATTAAAGCAAGTGTTTGCCACTATACAATCGCATGCTGAGCTGTTTCAGGATGTGGAATTTCATTTTATAGGTACGGGAAAACATCCTAACAATCGTGAAGGTTATAATATTCGCCCCCTGGCAGAAGATTACGGGTTATGGGAAAAGATCGTGTATGAATATCCTCCACGCATTCCTTATCTGGATGTGTTGGTGCACTTGCAAGCTGCAGATGGTATTTTTATTTTAGGTTCCACAGAGCCGCATTACACGCCATCAAAAGTGTATCAGGCTATTCTTTCGCATAAGCCTGTGTTGGCTATCTTGCATCACAGGAGCACAGCTGTGGAAATTATCAGGTCGTCACATGCAGGATGGGTGTTGGATTTTGATGGAGAGGGGGATGTGCAACGAATTGGAAACTGTTTTGCTGCTTGTTTTCAGGAGTTTCGAAAGTTTGTGCAGCAATTTCGTTCAGACTTAGTTGATTTTCAGATTTTCGATGCCTATTCCGCCCGGGCTGTTACCGCAAAACTGGTGGAAGCAATTGAGCAAGCGTTAACGCAAATGGCTTAATGTGAATTTGGTAAAGCTCATGTAATCATAAAGTGCTCATTTAGTCCTCATCTGATGGCTTTTCGCTTAGCTATAGTAATCACCCATCCTATTCAATAT
>JADGHY010000021.1 GCA_019683625.1 Thermoflavifilum sp.
ATTCTTTAGCTTTACGCCCGATTTTATAGATTGATCATTCCATGATTGCACAAGCATTTCGAATGACCGGGATGATGGGAATTACAACCATAATTATGATTATGGCTGGCGTGCAGTCATGGAGGTAAGGCAACGCAACATCACATTGATAAGCAGATCCAGAAGGCCTTCCTCCGGAACAAGAGGAAGGCCTTCTGCATAAGAGGAATGTTCAAAAACAGTATATCGTGAAAGTACTGAAATTTGGCGGCACTTCCATGGGAAGTGCAGAAAGCATCAAGCAGGTGGCTTGCATCATTCAGCAGCAATGGCAGGCCGATCAGCAAGGAGGACTTGCTGTAGTGGCTTCGGCCATGAGTGGCGTAACCAATCAGCTTCTGCAAATGGCATCCCTGGCCGAACAGGGAAAAGCTTTTGATCCATTGCTGCAAGAGCTTCAGGAGCGCCATTTCCGCGTAGTACACGCACTCGTGGAAGCCAGCCACCAGAATCAGGTGCTGATGGAGCTGAAGCTGCTTTTAAATGAGCTTGAAATCCTCTTACACGGCATCCGGGCGTTACGCGAGCTTTCGGCACGCACCGCCGATCTGGTGATGAGTTTCGGAGAACGCCTTTCCACTACCATGCTCACCCATATCTTGCGCCAACACATCGGCAGGAGCCAGCCATCGTCACGGGTGCAATATGTGGATGCACGGGAATGGATTAAAACCGATAGCCAGTTTGGCAATGCCCGTGTGCATACCGAACATAGCTATAGCCTGATCTGCCGAGCTGTGAGCCAGCATCCCGGTACGCTGTTTTGCATCACGGGTTTCATCGGCTCTGATGAACAAGGGCATACCACCACCCTGGGACGTGGCGGAAGTGATTATACTGCTGCACTGGTGGGCGCTGCCGTGCATGCAGAAGAAATTCAAATCTGGACCGATGTGGATGGCTTTATGACAGCTGATCCCCGCATCGTGAAAAAAGCTTTTCCGCTGGAAGAAATTTCCTATACCGAAGCCATGGAACTTTCCTACTTCGGTGCCAAGGTGATTTACCCGCCTACGCTGATCCCGGTAATCCTGCAAAAGATTCCTGTGGTCATCCGCAATACCTTTCATCCCGAATTTCCGGGTACCGTCATCCGGGAACATGCCAAGCGCAACGGTACCCTGATCCGGGGCATCAGCAGCATTAACCACATCAGCCTCATCAACATCCAGGGCAGCGGCATGGTGGGTAAGTCGGGCATCAGCGGCAGGCTGTTTGCCTTATTTGCCCGCGAAAACATCAACATTATCCTGATCACCCAGGCCTCATCGGAACATAGCATCACCATTGCCGTAACACCCGCCCATGCCGAGAAAGCCAAACGCCTCATCGAACAGGAATTTGAACTGGAGCTTGCCACCCGCAAGATGGAACCACCCGAAGTGGAACATGATCTTTCCATCCTGGCTGTTGTGGGCGAAAACATGCGGCAAACCAAAGGACTTTCCGGAAAATTGTTCAGCGCCTTGGGTCGGAATGGTATTAACGTGGTGGCCATTGCACAGGGCTCTTCGGAATACAATATTTCTGTGGTGGTGAAACAACACGATTTGTCGAAAGCCCTGAATGCCGTACACGATGCCTTCTTCATCCGCACCAAGAAAACCCTGCATGTCTTTTATCTTGGCACCGGCAATATTGGGAAAACGCTGTTGCGGCAGATTGCCGAACATGAAGATTATCTGCTGGAGAACCGATCTCTCAAAATCAAGGTAGTGGCCATCACCAACACCCGCCGCATGGTATTCGATGAAGAGGGTATCCCGCTGAAATGTTGGGAAAACTATCTGCAGGAACACGGTGAGCCCGCGAGTTTGCACAACTTCATCCAGCGCATGAAATCCATGAACCTGCCCAACAGCGTGTTCATTGACAATTCGGCCAGTGCAGAAGTGGTGAAACATTATGAAGAGATTTTTACCTCCAGCATTTCCATCGTTACCTGCAATAAAATCGGTAATTCAAGCGAATACAGCTTGTATAAAAAATTTAAAGATGCCGTAAAAAAATACGGGGTAGATTTCTTCTATGAAACCAACGTAGGTGCAGGATTGCCTATCATCAGCACTTTACACGACCTGCTGGTGAGTGGGGATAAAATTTTGAAGATTGAAGCCATTCTCTCGGGCACCATATCTTATATTTTCAATGAATTCAGAGGAGATAGGCATTTTTATGAAATCGTGCAAGAAGCACAGGCAAAGGGATATACCGAGCCTGATCCGCGCGACGACCTGAGCGGATTGGATTTCATGCGCAAGATGCTTATCCTGGCCCGCGATTCAGGATATGCCGTGGAAATGCAGGATGTGGAAATGGAGCCCATTCTTCCGGAGTCTTGTTTGCAAGCTCCATCCGTAGAAGCTTTTTATGAAGCCCTTCACCGGGAAGACGCCCATTTTGAAGCCTTGAAAAAGAAGGCAGAAGCCCAAGGCAAGGTGCTTCGTTATATTGGTGTGATGGATCAGGGCAAGGTAAGTATTAAATTACATGCTATTGATGCTTCTCATCCCTTTTATTTTTTAACCGGCAGCGATAACATTATTGCTTTTACCACCCCTCGGTATCGCGATTGTCCGCTGGTGGTGAAGGGGCCGGGTGCAGGAGCAGAAGTGACTGCTGCCGGCGTTTTTGCTGATTTGGTGAAGGTAGGAGCTCAATAAAACAACCCGCATGGAACAGCCTTCGATGTCGTATATCCGCGTATTTGCTCCGGCCACAGTGGCCAACGTGGTGTGTGGCTTTGATGTGTTGGGCTTTGCCGTAGACACGCCCGGCGATGAAGTGGAGATGTTTGTGGTGTCGCAACCCGGCGTGCGGATCAGGGCTATTTACGGGGATGAAGGACGCCTGCCGCTCGACCCGGAAAAGAATACGGTGAGCGCATCGGTGTTGGGCTACCTGCAACAAATTGGCCGGGAGGATGTGGGGATAGAAATCATCCTGCACAAACATATGCCGGTGGGCAGCGGATTAGGCTCCAGCGCTGCCAGCACGGTGGCCGGGCTATTTGCCATCCATCAGCTGATGGGGCGTCCCTTGTCAAATGTTGAACTCTTGAAGCTGGCCATGGCAGGCGAGCAACTGGCTTGCGGACAGGGCCATGCCGATAATGTGGCTCCGGCACTGCTGGGCGGATTTGTGTTGATTCGCAGTTATCATCCCCTGGATGTGATTCAGCTACCCGTGCCCCAATCCCTCGTATGTGCTCTGTTGCATCCTCATATCGAAATCCAGACCCGTGATGCCCGCAAAATCCTGAAACCTTATGTGCCGCTTTCCGATGTCACCACCCAAATGGGTAATCTGGCGGGCTTTGTAAGCGCACTTTACAAAGGTGATCTGGCCTTGCTTTCCCGCTGCATGCAGGATGTGATCATCGAGCCCGTCCGCTCTATTTTGATTCCGGAATATCAAACCATGAAAACAATAGCTTTGTCGGCCGGTGCCCTGGGTTTTGGCATATCCGGTTCAGGCCCCAGCGTATTTGCCCTTTGTGAAGATAGTGCTACGGCCCATACAATTCTATCCCGATTGCAAGCACATCTGCAACAACATCAGATAGCATCAGATATATTTATTTCCCCTATCAACCGCCAGGGGCCACGCCTGCTTGCTGCTGAGGAAAAAACATCTAAATCCTAACTATCGCCTGGATATGATGAAACTGTATAGCACAAAAAATCCGAAATACATTGTTGATTTTGAAACGGCGTTGTTTCAAAGCTTGCCGCCAGACAACGGGCTGTATATGCCATGCGCATTCCCGGTGTTGTCCAGGCAGGAATGGCAAGAGCTGATCACCTGCAGTTTTCCGGAAATTGCTTTCCGCATGGCTCATGCCTTTTTGCATGAAGAAGTGGAAAGCCAGCATTTGCGCAAGATTGTCGAGGAGGCCTTCTGCTTCCCTATTCCCCTGGTGCAACTGGACGAGCAACGCTTTGTGCTGGAACTTTTTCACGGGCCTTCGCTGGCTTTTAAAGACATCGGAGCACGATTCATGAGTCGCCTGATGGCTTATTTTCTGGAAAAACGCCAGCGGGAAATCCATATCCTGGTGGCCACATCAGGCGATACGGGCGGAGCTGTGGCCTTAGGTTTTCACCGGGTGCCAGGCATCAAAGTCACGATTCTTTTCCCATCCGGAAAAGTGAGTGCCTTGCAGGAAAAACAACTCACTACCCTCAATGAAAACATCCACACCTTAGAAATTGAAGGCAGCTTCGATGATTGCCAGCATCTGGTGAAACAAGCTTTTCTGGATCAGGAATTGAATCAACGTTTTATACTGGCGTCGGCTAACTCCATCAATATTGCCAGGCTCATTCCCCAGAGTTTTTATTATGTTTACGCCTGGGCTCAGTTGCGGCGGCAGGGCATTGAAGAGCCGCCCATATTTTCTGTGCCCAGTGGCAATTTTGGCAACCTCACGGCCGGCATATTTGCGCAACGCATGGGCATGCCGGTGCAGGCCTTCGTGGCATCCACGAATGTA
The DNA here is from genome assembly GCA_019683625.1 of Thermoflavifilum sp. Classification (GTDB taxonomy): domain Bacteria; phylum Bacteroidota; class Bacteroidia; order Chitinophagales; family Chitinophagaceae; genus Thermoflavifilum. The sequence continues at coordinate 4,535 of JADGHY010000021.1, forward strand.
AACGATGAAGTGCCCTGCTACCTGCGGACGGGCCATTTCCAACCCAGGCCCTCGATTCCCACCCTTTCTAATGCGATGGATGTGGGCAACCCCAGCAATTTTCAGCGGTTGAGCGCCTTGTTCGGTCACGATGTGCAACAGATGCGCAGATGGGTTTACGGATATGCTTTTGACGACAGGCAAACCCTGGCAGAAATCAGGCGGGTGGCAGAAACTGAGCAATACGTGCTTTGCCCGCATACAGCCGTAGCCAGCCTGGGCCTGCGCGCCTATTTTCATGAGCATCCTTCCACTTCACCAGGCATATTCCTGGCCACCGCTCATCCCGGCAAATTCGCCACAGTCTATCCCGAGGATATCCGTTCCCTACCCTATTGGCCAGCTATTCCCGATGCTGTATCCCAAATTGTGCAACAACCCAGTAGGGCCATCCGCATGAAAAACGATTTCGCCATTTTTAAATCTTATCTCCTGCAATCCACCTAAATGTTTACGTGAGATATGTTTACTTTGCAGCATAAAAACAACTGATTATGGCTTCTTCTTCACATGCAACTCAACAAGGAAATGCGCTTCTGGTCATGGTTCGGCATGGTGAGTCGGTATACAACCAGAAGAACTTATTCACGGGATGGATTGATTGTTCCTTATCTGAAAACGGCATAGCAGAAGCACGAAGGGTAGGCCGGCTGCTGGCACAACATGAATTTGCTTTTGATGTGGCCATTACTTCGGCATTAAAACGCAGCTGGGAAACCCTTATGTATATGCTGGTGGAAGCTCCTCAAATCATTGCAGATCCCTTGCTTGTCAGGCGTTTTCAGGCATTTAATGAAAGACATTATGGCGATTTGCAAGGGAAAAACAAAGAAGAAACGGCTCAATTGTTTGGCGCAGAACAGGTACACCGCTGGCGCAGGGGATTTGAAGATAGACCACCACATGGCGAAAGCCTGAAAGATACTTATGAACGGGTTGTGGCTTGTTATCAGCAAGAAGTAATTCCCCTCATACAATCGGGTAAAAAAATCCTGATTGTTGCTCATGGCAATAGTTTGCGGGCATTGAAAATGTTTCTGGAAAATATTCCCGCCGAGAAAATAGCTCAGGTGGAATTTGCAACCGGTGAGGCCCAAGTGTTTGAATTTAATGCTGAGGGAAAATATCTTGCCACCCGAAAACTGCAGCAGGAGGCTTTTGCCAAATAATTGCAAAAACACGGTAAATGAGCTGATAAAAGAGGCCCAAATGCCCCTCTGGTTTAATACGGAGTGAATCGTCGGGTATATAAACGCCGAAGATTGGATACAGCAGTTTTTTCTGCATCATTTTATCTGATTGATTTGTCATGGCCGAATTATTCCGTCTGGATCAAAAGGTTGCTATCATCACCGGGGCAGCCAGTGGCATAGGCCAGGCAATTGCCCAGGTATTTGCCCGGCAGGGAGCAAAGGTGTGTGTGGCAGACATCAACCTCCAAAAAGCACAGCAGGTGGTACAGGACATCATCTCCGAAGGCCATCAGGCTTATGCTTATCCCATGGATGTCACCGATGCAAATGTTGTACAGGCTCAGGTAAAACATATTTATGCCGACCATGGGGCGATACATATTTTGGTGAATAGTGCCGGTATCGCACATATTGGCAAGCTGGAAAACACTTCTGTTGAGGATTTTGACCGGGTTTATGCCGTAAATGTAAAAGGCAGCTTCCTCTGCATGCAGGCCGTGTTGCCCATCATGAAACAACAACAATATGGCGTCATTCTTAACCTGGCATCTATAGCCGCTCACGTGGGCCTGCCCGATCGGTTTGCCTATAGCATGAGCAAAGGAGCCGTTTATGCTATGACGCTTTCCGTGGCTAAAGATTATCTGCACCACCATATCCGCTGCAACAGCATTTCTCCGGCACGCGTACACACCCCTTTTGTGGATGGCTTTTTGCAAAAAAACTATCCGGGTCGCGAAGCAGAGATGTTTCAGAAACTATCGGCCACACAACCTATTGGCCGCATGGCAAAACCGGAAGAAGTGGCTCACCTGGCCCTGTATCTCTGCAGCGATGAAGCTTCATTTATCACGGGTTGCGATTATCCGATAGATGGCGGATTCTTGAAATTAAATAATTAAATGATGGATAAAACACCCACTACCATGAAAACAATATTTGCATTGCTGTTTTTTTGCTGGCTAATACCTGCTCCAACACTTGCCCAGCCAGGATACCAGCCTACGCCCGAAAATCTTCAGGCCAGAGAAGATTTTCAGAATCGCCGCTTCGGCATGTTTATTCATTGGGGCATTTACAGCATATTGGGCGATGGAGAATGGGTCATGCATAATGAACATATTTCCTATCACGATTATAGCCGACTCGCCAGTTTGTTTTATCCCTATGCCTTCGATGCCAAACAATGGGTAGCCCTCGCCAAGGCAGCCGGCATGAAATATATCACCATCACTTCCAGGCATCATGATGGATTCAGCATGTTTGCCACCCAGGCTACGCCCTACAATGTGGTGGATGCTACACCCTGGCATCATGATCCGCTCAAAGATCTTGCAGCAGAATGCCGCAAACAGGGGTTAAAATTGTTTTTTTACTATTCGTTGCTCGACTGGGGAAGGCCCGACTATGGCTTTGGACAGCCTATTGTCAACGGAAAGCCTTTGCATGCCGACTGGGATCATTATATCGAGTTTATGAAAACCCAGCTCACCGAATTGCTCACACAATACGGCCCTATTGGCGGTATCTGGTTTGATGGAGAATGGGAAAGACCGGAGGCCAACTGGCATCTGGATGAAATTTATGCCTTGATTCATCGCCTGCAACCCCAGGCCCTTATCGTCAACAACCATCATCACGACCCAGAACCCGGGCAGGATTTTCAGGAGTTTGAGAAAGATCTTCCCGGTGGCAATTCGCACGGATGGAATACCGGCGGCGTAAGCAAAACCCTTCCGCTGGAATCCTGTGAAACCATGAACAACAGCTGGGGATTTACCCTTGCCGATCATCATTTTAAATCGGTTAAACAAATTATTCATCTGCTGGTCAATGATGCCGGACGCAATGCTAACCTGCTGCTCAACGTGGGGCCTATGCCCGATGGCCGCATCCAGCAGGAGTTTGTGGATACCCTTCTGGCCGTTGGCAAATGGATGCAAACGTATGGGAACACCATCTACAATACACGGGCAGGCATCATTCCACCACAGCCATGGGGCGTGAGCACACAAGTCCACGACACCTTATACCTGCACGTGCTGCAGGTGCCCGACAATGGCCTGTTGTTCATCCCCAATGTTGCCCAACGCCTGGTCTCGGCTGTGGATTTCGATCAACATAAACCCCTACGTTTCAAACAGCAACCAGAAGGCATTTTCTTGTATCTTGATGCTCAACATGCTAATCCCATTGATGAGATTCTGATCCTGAAATTTTCTCCTGCGCCAAACCGCTCCTTCAAGCATCCGGTAATGGCCCAGCCTTAATCCTGATAGGTAAAAAGCAATCCTCAAACATTTTGAACCATGAAATTAGGTCGCATAGGTGCTCCCAGATATGAAAAGCCCGCCATTTGGCAAGATGGCCGTTGGATCGATGTTTCGGCTTTTGGAGAAGATTATGATGAACAATTTTTTGCTACAAATGGTATCCGGCGTTTACAACAATGGTTGGATACCCATATTGCCGATTGCCCGGAAATATCGGCAATGCGTGTGGGACCTTGTGTGAAAAAGCCATCTAAAATCATTTGCATTGGCCTAAATTATGCAGATCATGCTCGGGAAACAGGAGCCAATATTCCGGTTTCTCCAGTAATTTTTCTGAAAGCGCCCTCAGCGCTTTGCGGAGTGAGTGATCCGCTGATGATTCCGGAAGGAAGCCAGAAAACAGATTGGGAAGTGGAACTGGCGGTGGTGATAGGTAAAAAGGCTACGCATGTGCCCAAAATAGCAGCTATGGACTATGTAGCCGGTTATACGATGATGAATGATTACAGCGAGCGGCATTATCAACTCGAAGATACGGGTCAATGGACCAAAGGTAAAAGCTTCGACAGCTTTGCCCCGCTGGGGCCATGGTTGGTTACGCCGGATGAAATACCTGATCCCCATCGGCTGAATCTTTGGCTTAGCGTCAATGATGAGAAGCAACAACAAAGCAATACCCGGGAAATGATTTTTCAGATTCCGTTTCTCATTCACTACCTCAGCCGGCTCATGACGCTTTGTCCGGGCGATATTATTTCCACGGGTACGCCGGCGGGAGTGGGCATGGGCAAACATCCCGCCCGCTTTTTAAAACCCGGCGACGTGATTGCCTATGGCATTGAAGGACTGGGTGAAGTCCGGCAACAGGCTATTGCTTTTCGGGCATAAGCCTGATTTTATTTATCTTGCTGATCTAATCTGGCAACCATGCACCCCATCTGGTTTTCCCTGGACATCAATTTAGATACCTTGCATGAATGGTCGAAAGGTACCATGAGCGAGCATCTGGGCATTATCTTCACGGAAATAGGCCCGGATTATTTAAAAGCCATGATGCCGGTAAATGAGAGGACGCGACAACCTTATGGATTGCTGCATGGCGGCGCCTCGGCCACACTTGCCGAAACCCTGGGTAGCGTGGCAGCTGCCTTGGTGGTGGATCCGGCACAGAAAGCCTGTGTGGGCATGGAAATCAATCTCAATCATATTCGCCCTGTCCGCCAAGGACGTGTGCATGGCATTGCCCGCCCCCTTCATATCGGCAAAACCACACAAGTATGGGATATCCGCATCACCGATGACAAAAACAAACTCGTGAGTGTGAGCCGCCTCACCGTGGCCATAATCGACCGTGCACAAGTCATGAAAAACCCTGATGCCAGCATGTTGCCATAACCCACACACTTACATCAGGGCCGCAATGGTTTGATCAAAGAATTTCTACCAGCTCAATTTCAAAGATGAGATCTTCGCCGGCCAAGGGATGATTGGCATCAAGCGTCACATATTCTTCCGTTACTTCCTGCACAATCACCGGAAATACCTGTCCCGCATCATTGCTCATCTGCAACTCCATGCCCACTTCCGGATGCAAATCGGGGGGAAACTGATTGCGGGGAAAATTTACCACCAGGCTTTCATCGCGTTCTCCATAAGCTTCTTCCTTCGGAATATTAACCGTTTTCTTTTCACCAACATGCATATTTAGTACCGCATCATCAAACCCTTTGATGACGGTGCCTGCACCTACTTCAAATTCAAATGGCTCACGCCCTTCAGAAGAATCAAAGGTTAAGCCATTTGATAATTTGCCCAGATAATGCACCTTTACCGTGTCTCCTTTTTTAACAAATTTCGTCATGTGTGTTTTGATTAATTGTGATCAATATGAAGCAAGGTAACAAAAAACCCCGGGACAAGGATAAATGAGGAAAAAAATTTTCATTTTGCAATCAATTCTCTGTTTTTTTGTTTTTGTTTAATCAATACATATTTTCTTCCGGAACCAATGAGCGCTGCACATGAATAAAAATAAGCTATGCAAAATAGCAGGGATGCTTTTAGGGCTCAGCATCTGGATTTGGCCTGTTCAGGCACAACGCATTGTTACCGGCGCTGAACGCATGGAAACTTATTTGCCATTGTTGAGGCATAAGCGGGTAGCATTGTTGGTAAACCAAACTTCTGTGGTAGCCGGTCAGAATTTGGTAGATACCTTGTTGAAGCGCGGAGTGCATGTGGTGAAAATTTTCAGTCCGGAACACGGTTTCAGAGGTATGGCCTCTGCAGGCCAACACGTGGGCAACAGCATAGATACTGCAACTGGCCTACCCGTGATTTCTTTGTATGGTGCCGGGCATTACAAACCTTCTGCAACTGATTTGCAGGATGTGGATGTGCTGGTTTATGATATTCAGGATGTGGGTGTACGTTTTTATACTTATATTTCTTCCTTGCAATATCTTATGGAAGCGGCGGCCGAACACCATCTGCCGCTGATTGTACTGGATCGTCCCAACCCCAATGGGTTTTATGTGGATGGGCCGGTGCTGGATACCGCATACCGATCGTTTGTGGGCATGCAGCCAATCCCCATCGTGTATGGCATGACGGCGGGAGAATATGCTCGCATGCTGAATGGAGAAGGCTGGCTGGCCAATCACGCCCAATGTATCCTTAAGGTGATCCCTTGCCTGCACTACACCCACGACAGCCTGTATCAGCTGCCTGTGCCGCCCTCTCCCAATTTGCGCAACATGAATGCCGTGTATCTGTATCCTTCCCTCTGCTTGTTTGAAGGTACGGCCATGAGCGTGGGCAGAGGCACGGATCATCCTTTTGAAATCTTTGGCCATCCTGATTTTCCGGAACAATCTTTTCAATTTGTGCCTAAGAGCCAACCCGGTGCCTTGCATCCTTTGTATGAAAATCAGGTTTGTTACGGCTTTTCACTCATCCAATCGCCGGCAAAAACCTTAGCAGAAATAGATCATCATCTGCAATTGAAATGGTTAATTCAGGCCTATCAATTATTCCCCGACCACGCTCATTTTTTTAATGCTTATTTTCAAAAGCTTGCCGGTAATGATGATCTGCAAAGGCAAATCGAGAATGGCCTGTCGGAACAAGCCATCCGCCAGAGCTGGGAGCCTGCACTGAAACGTTTCTTGCGCATTCGTGCCAAATATCTGCTTTATCCTTGATGCTATGCCAGGTGAACATCTTCGAATTGTTTTTTTAGGAACTGCAGCTTTTGGTGTGCCGGCATTGGAGGCATTGGTGCATTCATCTCATGAAGTGGTGGGTGTGGTGACTGCGCCTGAAAAGCCTGCCGGTAGAGGACTTAAGCCTACTGCATCTCCCATCAAGCTGGTAGCGCAGCAATATCGGATTCCTGTCTGGCAGCCGGTAAAACTCAAAGATCCCGCTTTCCTGGCCGAAATGCGCGCCTTACAGGCCGATTTGCAAGTGGTGGTGGCTTTCCGGATGTTGCCCGAAGTGCTCTGGAAATTGCCACCCATGGGCACCATCAACATCCATGCTTCTTTGCTTCCCGATTACCGGGGCGCTGCTCCTATCCAATGGGCCATCATCAACGGAGAAACGGAAACCGGGGTAACCATCTTTCAGCTTTCACACGATATCGATACCGGCGATATTCTTGCGCAGGAGAAAATACCCATTCTGCCCGGCGAAACAGCCGGAGAACTGCACGACAGGCTGAAGCAAATCGGTGCAGACTTGCTGATGAAAACACTGGACGAGATGATCCATCATCAATTGCAACCTATTCCCCAACACCTGCTGATCAAGCCAGGAATGGTATTGCATGCGGCACCTAAAATCCAAAAGCAAGATGCCCAGATTCAATGGCATCGCACGGCTAAGGAAATTGTGCAACAAATCCTGGGTATGAACCCCAGTCCTGTTGCTTGGACTTGGCTCGATGGCAAAATGCTGCGCATCTTTCGGGCTCATGTTTGTGCTTCAACCCATTCAACACTGGCCATGCCGGGGAGTTGGGATACGGATGGCAAAACATATTTCCGATTCGCAGCTGCAGATGGTTGGGTGGAAATAGATGAATTGCAGCTCGAAGGCCGGAAACGCTTGCCCGTGCAAGAATTCCTCAAGGGATTCAGGAGATGAGCGGCTACTTATTTTCAGTTTCGAAATAATGCACGATGCAAAAAAATTTGTCCTGCATGGTGCCTAAATCTTTTTGAGCCGCATCGCTGATTTTCACGATCAGATTAGCATTTTCACCTAATTTGGGAATCCCGTCCAACACTTTTGCATAAATGGATTTGCCATTCAATGGATTGGTAATTTGGATGATTTGCCCGCGGGGTGCGGCATTAAACAACACATAATATTTTCGGGATGATGGCGGAATGTTGCTGGAAAACCAACCACCGGCTCCTCTGATCTCGGCCTGTTTCCAGCCAGGTTGATGTGCCTGCTGCTCATATTCTTGCAGAAAAGGACTTATCTCTGCTGTTTCTTGGGTATGCGAAAGGGCAGATGCGGATGTGCTGAATGCAGCTTCTGATAATGTATGCTCCCGAGAAGTATCTTTTCTTTCCGGATTGGGCTGTATAGCCAAAGCAGCAGATGGCTGCATGGCAATTTGCGGTTGCTTTTCCGGCAATGGTGGTGGAATATGCCCGTTTTCTGCTGCTTTCGGATGCAAGGCCCGAAACATCAGAGCACTATCGGCCATCGCTGGGCTTGCTGACTGAGGTACGGAAGAAGGTGTTGCAGGTGCAACAGAAACATGGCTGGAAGCAAAGGATAAAGGCAAGGCATTGCTGTTAAAACGCATATAGCCCACCACCAGAAGCTGTCCGCTGCGGATGGCATTATCTGTGAGATGATTCCACAGGCGCAAATCCTCGACAGTAGCCGGTTTATACAAGGTGCTGATATGGTACAACGTTTCACCGGGCATCACCTGATGGAAAACCGGTTGATAGCCTTGGGCTGGAATCTGATGAGGCTGAATGAAATTTTCCGGAAGCAATGGAATCTTAATGGTGGTATGCAGCCGCAGCACACTGTCCAACGTCATGCCATTGGCACGGGCTATCAGATCCGGATGCAACTGATAGATCTGCCCAAGCCTGTACCAGGTTTCACCAGGCATCACTTCATGTTGAATATAGCGTTGTGCTTGATATTGTTGAATGATAGATTGTGCCCACAAGGGTTTCACAACAAACATACACCATACAAGCATTCCCCAAAAGCGTTTCATCCTCTTTGATTTTGGTGTAAAATTAAAGCAATGATGGTTCTCTCATCCACCTGTGAGAAGTTTAACGACTTATTTGCAGCTTATTAAAAGCCGCTTGGCATCAGCTTCTCCGCTCTTCTTGCATGAGCATATCAAGGGCATGTTGGAGGGATCCGGCGGCTTTTACCTGGCCGGCATTGACCAGAAAAATTTCATCGGCATGTTCAATCGTATTCAGCCGATGAGCAATGAGGATGCGTGTAGTGGTATCGGGAAGTTTATCCAGGATATGCTCGAGTTGTTTCTCGGTGAGGGTATCCAGGTTTGCCGTAGCTTCGTCCAGGATGAGGATTTCAGGATGCCGCAGCACCGCACGAATAAAGGCAATTAATTGTTTCTGCCCCAGGCTTAAACTATTTCCCGTGGATTTAACCGGTGTTTGCAATCCTTCATCAAATTTTTCCAGCAACACATCTAATCCATGTGCTTTCAGTACATTCAGCAACTCTTTTTCCCTGCAATGGCGATAAGTTTCATTGCCATAGAGCATATTTTCCCGGATGGTTCCTGTAAACAAAAATGGATCTTGCAGGATGAATCCGACTTTTTGTGTACGCACCTCTGCAGGAATGCTTCTGATATCCCGGCCATCCAGATAAATGGTGCCTGAACTGGGATCATAAAGCCGTGCAATAAGCGATGCAATAGTGGTTTTGCCACCTCCCGTAGGCCCAATGAAAGCATAAGTTTTGCCTTTCTGCAATTGAAAACTTACCTGATGCAGGATTTCTTTTTTGCCATCATAACTGAAACTCACGCGGTCAAAAATTAATTGACTTGTGGTTTGTATAGCCGCTGTGGCAGGCATCAGCGGCAAATTGGATTCAAGCGTAAGGATGTAGGAAATGCGATCCCATGCAGCCAGCGCAGTTTGAAAACCCGACCAGAGCGCAGCTAATTGCTGAAGCGGACTATAAAAACGATTCACGTAAGCCAGAAAACTAATGAGCAATCCAACAGTGAAATGGCCACGGGCAATCAGGTAAATGCCATAGGCAAGCACAATGAGTTGTGCAAGATTGGCAAACATGCTGTAAACCGGCATAAGCAAATTATTCGCTACACCCGCCTGTATGGCTGCATGATAATTTTGCTGGTTTACTGCCTCGAAACGATTGCGAAAATAATCACGACGATTAAAGGCAATGATGGTTTTAAAATTATGCAGGCTTTCCTGTATCTCTGCACTCAAGCCACCGGTTGTCTTCAGGCTGTAGGCATTGCGGCGTTTAATCCAGGATGACGTGCTGCGCGTGAACATGAGAATTCCTAATGCAGGCAATAAAGCTGCAAGTCCCAACGAAAGGTGCACAGAAATTAAAAATATGCCCGCACCCACCATGGTCACAATAAGCCCCAAAAAACGCATCAGAGATTGGGAAAAAAACTGATTGATTTTATCGGTATCATTGTTTATTCGGGAAATAAGATCGCCTGATTGGTTTTGGTGAAAAAATGCAAGGGGTAATTCCTGTAGTTTGTAAAAAATCTGATTGCGAAGCCTGTAAACCACTTCCTGTCCGACCACACCCATGATCTTTGTTTGCAGATAATTGGAAAGCCAGGCAATGATGTACATAGCCAGCAATATCATGCTTTTTATCCACACGCCTCGCATGTTCCGTTGCTGAATATCATGATCAATGGTATAAGCAATAAGAAGGGGTGCAATGAGCGTAAGAGCCGCATTCACAATCATGGCCAGCCAGGCCATGAGCAGCTTGTTTTTATCGTCGCGTATCAAGGGCATCAGCTTGCGGATAACCTGCAAGCTGCTTTTGCGGGTATCATCGCCTTGTTGAATATCATATAGATTGTAATTCATAGTTACTTGTACTTTTTTGCGAAGCGTAAATCTGCACGTATTCCGGGCAATGATGCAGCAGGCTGTCGTGTGTTCCCTTCGCAATCAGTT
>JADGHY010000022.1 GCA_019683625.1 Thermoflavifilum sp.
CCCCTATATTCCCCTGAACAATGAAGGATATGCATTATTTAAGTATAAAAAGATTCGCTTACATCCCCTCGCAGAAACGGATATCGGTTGGGGACACGACACCGCATCCCAGGGGAGAACAAGCTATGATGTGAATATAGCCCTGGGCGTCGAATATGCGATAGCATGGCATTTACATGCGGTGGACATTTCCTGCACGCCCGCTTTGCTGGGCAATATGGGAACAAATTCTTATTTTTTCCTATCCCAGGCAGCACCTTACATTAGCCACAGCAAAGGATTTATCAAATATTTGAAAAATCCACATTATGCAGGCACAAAGGCAGCAAACGCCATCAGGCATATCGGAAACAACAACTTCATCGCAGATACTTCATCCACGAAAACGACTTCATCCGGGCTAAATCGGATGGAATTCAACAACATAGCAGCTGGCGCCGAACTTAGCCTGTCCTGGCTTTCCTGGACTTTGCGCGGGGATCTGCAGGCTTTTCTGCCTGTAGGAGCTGCTACTGATCATACCCTCAGCTGGTATGGTTCCCTGACCTGTGAATACGATTTTTAGGCAAGCCCCTTTATAAAACCTGCTCAGGCATGGGAATTTGTGCATGGGATTTCCGATTTTTTGTAAAAAAATCTAAGCAAAGAGCCGCCTGGATATGCACCATTGATTTTCCCACACAACGTTGGATATGCGGCTGAAACATTGCTGAAAATGTGCTAATTTGAGCGGATATCACACAAATCATTTGCCGCTATGAGAAAACGCATCCAACGAGTGGCCGTGCTGGGCGCAGGCGTCATGGGCAGCCGCATTGCCTGTCATCTGGCTAATGCTGGCCTGCAGGTATGGTTGCTTGACATGGTACCCCCGGCCCTGAATGAAAAAGAAAAGCAACAGGGACTAACAACGGAAAACCCCTCTTTTCGCAACCGCATTGTCCATGACGCGCTGCAAGCCGCCATCAAGTCGAAACCCTCACCCATCTTTCACCAAAATGTACTGCAACGTATCCGCACGGGCAATTTTGAAGATGATCTGCCGCGCATTGCGGAATGTGACTGGATCATAGAAGCTGTTGTGGAACAACTGCCTGTTAAGCAATCTTTATTCGAAAGGGTTGAACAATACCGAAAGCCGGGGACTTATGTTTCCACAAATACTTCGGGCATTCCCATTCATCTGCTGGCCGAAGGCCGTTCATCCGATTTCCGCCAGCATTTCTGTGGCACCCATTTCTTTAATCCGCCCCGTTACCTGCCCTTGCTGGAAATCATCCCAGGCCCCGACACCCAGCCCGAAATGATTGAGGTGCTAAACCAGCTGGGCGACCGGGTGCTGGGCAAAACCACTGTTATCTGTAAGGATACGCCGGCATTTATTGCTAACCGCATCGGGGTATTTTCCATGATGCTGGTATTCCGCCTCATGGAACAGCAGGGCTGGAAAATTGAGGAAATCGACGCCCTCACGGGGCCCCTGATCGGGCATCCTAAGTCGGCCACGTTTCGCACGGCCGATGTGGTGGGCATAGATACCATGGTACACGTGGCCCGCGGGTTGTATGAAAACTGTCCGCACGACGAACAGCGAGACATCTTTCAGGTTCCGGGCTTCCTCCAGCAGATGGTCAGCAACCAACGCCTGGGCGACAAAACAGGAGCCGGTTTTTATAAAAAAACAAAATCTGCCGACGGACAATCAGAAATTTTGGTATTGCGGCTCGATACCCAGGAATACACTCCCCGACAAAAATTCCAACATCCAGCCATAGAACAGGCTAAAAACATTGGCACCCTGACTGAACGCTTGCAGTTCTTGCACGGCCTGAAAGACCGGGTAGGTGAATTTTTCCGGCATTTTACCTATGGCTTGCTGGCTTATGTATCGCACCGCATTCCTGAGATTGCCGATGAGCTGTATAAAGTAGATGATGCCATGCGGGCAGGCTTTGGCTGGGAAATGGGGCCTTTCGAGATCTGGGAAGCCCTGGGTGTGGAACCCACCATCGCCGCTATGGAAGCCTTAGGGCTGAAGCCCGCTCCCTGGGTAAAGGACATGGTGAACAAAGGATGCAAGCAATTTTATGCCCGGGAAAATGGACGGGTTCAGTATTACGACTTACAGGAACGCGGATACCGGCCGGTGCCGGGAAGCCAGGAGCTTATCTTGCTGCGCAACTTCAGCCAGCAGGTGTTGTGGCAAAATGCCGGCACCACCCTTTATCATGTGGGCGACGGCGTGCTTAACCTGGCCATCCATACCAAAATGAATACCATTGGCAGCGAGGTAATCCAAGGCATCCAGAAAGCCCTTGAATGGGCAGAGGCTCATTACGAGGGATTGGTAATCGGACAAGAAGCGCCTAATTTTTCAGCCGGCGCCAACGTGGCATTGATTCTTACGTTGGCGCTTGAGCAGGAATGGGATGAACTTGCCGCGGCAGTGCAGGCCTTCCAACAAACCAGCCTCCACATCCGCTATGCGCCCGTGCCTGTAATCGTGGCTGCCCGCGGCCTTACCCTGGGTGGCGGATGCGAGTTTTGCCTCCATGCCGATGCCGTGCAAGCCCATGCGGAAACTTATATGGGCCTGGTAGAAGTGGGTGTGGGCCTCATACCCGCCGGTGGCGGCACAAAAGAAATGACCTATAGGGCCAGCATAGCCTATCGCCAGGGTGAAATAGACCTGCCTAAACTTCAGGAAAGATTTCTGACCGTTGCTATGGCAAAAGTGTCTGCCTCTGCAGCCGAAGCTTTTGACCTCCAACTTTTAAGACCAGGACATGACCAGGTGACCATGAATGCCAACCGCTTGTTGGCCGAAGCCAAACAACGGGTGCTGGAGATGGCCAGAAGAGGCTATGTGCCTCCCACCCCGCCACGCATTAAAGTGCTCGGACGCGAAGCGCTGGGCCTTTTCCTTACCGGTATCTACGCTATGCAGGAAGGCCAATACATCAGCGAACATGATGCAAAGGTGGCCAAAAAGCTGGCTTATGTGATGAGCGGCGGCGACCTGAGCGAGGCCACGGAAGTAACAGAGCAATATCTGCTGGACCTGGAACGGGAAGCTTTTCTTTCCCTTTGTGGCGAAGCTAAAACCCTGGAACGACTGCAAAGCGTGCTGAAACATGGCCGGCCGGTGAGAAATTAATCTCTCCCCTTGGGCAGCTATGCCTATCTTCGCATGTCGATATATCGTATGGCGCAAAAATCCACAGAGGAAAAAATTATTTTGGTAACCAATGATGACGGCATCACCGCTCCTGGCTTGCGCCATCTGGTGGAGGCCGTGAAACCGCTGGGCAAGGTGATTGTCGTCGCTCCCGACAGCCCCCAGTCGGGCATGGGACATGCAATCACCATCGGCGTGCCCCTGCGCCTCTACGCCGTTAACCTGTTTGAAGGTATTGAAGCCTACCAAAGCTCGGGCACACCGGTCGACTGCGTGAAGCTGGCCAAGGATAAAATCCTGCACCGGGCACCCGACATTTGCCTGAGCGGCATCAACCACGGCGCCAACCATTCCATCAACGTCATTTATTCAGGCACCATGAGTGCAGCTATGGAAGCCGCTATCGAAGGCATTCCTTCCATCGGATTCTCCTTGCTCGACTACCGTTTTGATGCCGACTTTACTGCTGCCCGGCAAGTGGCTTATATGCTCACCCAACAAATGTTACTTACACCCAATCTGCCCAAAGGCGCTTTGCTGAACGTGAACATCCCCGCCCTACCTGCATCGCAGCTGAAAGGAATCAAAATCTGCCGGCAGGCTTATGCTAAATGGGTGGAAGAATTTGACGAACGGCGCGACCCTAGAGGTGAAAAATATTACTGGCTCACAGGACGCTTTCAAAACCTGGATCATGGTACCGATACAGATGTATGGGCCCTGGAAAACGGATACGTATCGGTGGTGCCTACCCATTTTGACCTGACCCATTATGCCTTGAAGGATTTTCTGCAGCAGCACTGGAATCTTCATCTCAAAATCTGACATCAGGGTGAAATACTACATCATAGCCGGTGAACCATCAGGCGATTTGCATGGCAGCCGCCTCATCCGGGAGCTCAGGCAAATAGATCCCCAGGCTCAGATTCGCTGCTGGGGCGGAAACCTCATGGCCGAAGCCGGAGGTGAACTGGTTCGCCACTACCGCGATCTGGCCTTCATGGGCTTTGCCGAAGTGGTGCGCCATCTGGGAAAAATCCTCGGCCATTTCCGCTTTGCCCGACGGGATATCCGAAGGTTTCAACCCGACGTCGTGATTTTCATCGACTATCCCGGATTTAATCTGCGGATGGCCCGATGGGCACACCGCCATGGTTTCCGGACCGTATATTATATTTCTCCTCAGGTATGGGCCTGGAAACAAAAGCGGGTGCATATCATCCAGCAATGTGTGGATCGCATGCTGGTGATCCTGCCTTTTGAAGCAGCCTTCTATCGGCAATTTGGGTATGAGGTGCAGTATGTGGGCCACCCGCTGGTACAGGTGGTACGGGAAGCCCGTACACATGCCCGGCAAATATTCGACACTTCCAGGCCTGTGATTGCGCTTTTGCCCGGCAGCCGACCCCAGGAGGTGAAGCGAATGCTCCCAGAAATGCTTCGCGTGACCCGACATTTTCCACACTATCAGTTTGTCGTTGCCCAGGCTCCCTCCATCCCGGATCTCAGCAGATGGTACGACCCCAATCGATATCCGAATGTGTTGCTGGCCAGCGGAGTGACATACGATTTGCTTGCCCAGGCTTCGGCCGCACTGGTCACCTCCGGAACGGCCACGCTGGAAACAGCCCTGTTTGGCGTGCCCGAAGGCGTATGCTATAAAAGCACCTGGATATCCTACCGGCTGGCCCGCTATTTCATTCGTGTGCCCTACATTTCACTGGTCAATTTAATCATGGATCAAAAGGTGGTGGAAGAATACGTCCAACATCAGGTCAATGAAAAAAACCTTACCCGGCTGCTCGACAGGCTGCTGCACGACGAAGATTATATCGCCCAGATAAAGGCCGCCTACGCCCAGTTATGGAAAAAATTAGATCAGGGAAATGCAGCACAGCGGGCCGCCCTGGCCATTGTGGAGTTTATAAAAAATGCTTCACCAGCCGCACCAGCAGAATAATCACCGCTATCAAAAACAGCATGATGGAGATGCGGTTCATACTATGCATCAGAAAGATATTGGTATTGTGCGGCGCCTGAGGATCCCGCTTGCGCAGGTATAAATAGCGGAGAATCTGTTGCCAGATGCTTTTCATCCTGTGTCAATGTTCCAGCAAAGATAAGCCACCCGGTGTACTGCTTTTTATCCTGTTGAAGCAACCGCTATGAATGTTTGGAAAACCTTATCTTTGCACCCTGCATGGGGGTTTAGCTCAGCTGGCTAGAGCGTTTGCATGGCATGCAAAAGGTCACCGGTTCGAGTCCGGTAACCTCCACCACTCCCTCCTCGTTATCTTCCGCTGATGTTGCAAGCTGCACTTGGGTTAACTTTACTTCCTGTCAGCCTTGCGTCATGTATCCACGGATTGCCTGGATTTTTATGGGTATGTCGGTGATGGGGCTTGCCTGCATCAGAGCGGCCCTGGCTACTCCATATTTCCTCGCGCACTTGCCAGCCCAGCAGATACATTCGCACGATAGCATCCCCCCAAACCCCACGCTGCTGCAAAAAATCGGGACGCAGGTAGATTCTTTGCTGAGCCGCAGTTACCGCGACTCTCTGCTTAACCGGATCACCCGGGCACATATGCCCCCTCCGCAACATAGCCTCTCGTTTTCTAACCGCCAACAGGTTTTTCAACCTTATCAGGGACGGGTCATCCGCAACATCGAGATGGTGGAAATTCCCGTCTTTGGCCCCCGCACGTTAAACGATACCAATTCTTATCAACATATCCGTCTTATCCGCATCGCCAACCGGCTTCATACCCCCACACGCATCTCTTTCATCCGCCGGGCCCTGTTTTTCCAACCCGGCGACCGGGTGGATGCCCAGCTACTGGCCGACAACGAACGCTACCTGCGCAATAGCCCTCCTATTGAAGATGCCCAAATCAACTTAATTCCTGTATCCGGCGATTCGGTTGACGTAGAAATCCGCACCAAAGACGTGTTTGAATATGGCGGAAACATTAACCGGCTGGATCCTACACAGTTTGAAGGGAATATATTTGATAAAAATATCCTGGGCAGCGGACAGGGCCTGGAGGCCGGCCTGGCTTGGCATAACGATTATACCCCTCACTGGTACGGTGAATGGAGCTACACCAACTGGAATCTGGGACATAGTTTTGCTACATTAACTGCGGGCTATACCCAGCTAAACCATCAACCTACCATCGATACCGGCGTATACGAAGATGCCTGGTTTGTGCAAATAAACCGGCCCCTGTATAGCTTCTACACCCGCTTCACGGGGGGACTGTCTCTTGCTTATCACCGCAGCCTGAACATCCACCAATGGCCCGACAGCCTGTTTAGGAACTATCAGTATGGCGTGGGAGACCTGTGGCTGGGATATAATTTCACCCAACCTGTTTTCCAGGACCACTGGCATCTGGCAGCCCTGATGCGGCAATATAATATTTTCTTTACCCGAAAGCCTGATGCGCCGCAATTGGCTACCGATCCATTTTACCATAACAGAAGATATTTGCTGGGCCAACTGGTGCTGTATCGCCAGCATTATGTGGTCACCCATTACTTGTTTGGCTTCGGGCGTACAGAAGATATTCCTATCGGATGGCAACTGGGGCTAAGCACGGCAACAGAAACCTATGCCAGCCTCAAGCGTCAGTACACCGGCTTTCAACTCGAAAGCTTTCAGGAAACAAAACTGCATGGCCTCTGGCATGGCCTGCTCGAGCTCAGCAGCTTCTGGCACCAAGGTTCACAGGATGCCATCATCCACGCAGCAGGCGAGTATTACAGTCGCTACCTGCCGCTGGGCCGGGGCGGGTGGCGCATATTTTCCGGATTCGACCTGCTTGCCTCCCCCAACCCTTATTTCAACAAACCCTTAAATATCAATTATCCGCACGGTTTTGAAGGGTATAAAAACACCAAGCTGAATGGCTATCACCGGTTGAATACCTACGTAGAATGGCGCTATTACGCCCCTATTCGCATCTACGGATTTGGCTTCACCTGCTATGCCCAATGGCAGGGCGCCACTTTAGGGGAAACCCAATTGTGGGGAAACCGCTTTTACAATGCTATCTCCTGGGGCGGATTAATCCGTAACGAAAACCTCCCTGTCAATACCCTGAGTATCAGCGCAAGCTATTACCCCGCTGCTCCGCCGGGAGTGAAAAAATGGATGGTACAGATAACCACTATTGCCGATATCCGGTTTAACATCTACGCGCTGCACGAGCCTTCACTCATCAATTTTGAATAGATATCAAGGATTATGAGGGGGAGGTGGTGGCGGCGGAAATTGCCCCTGTCTTTCCGGATGAGTGGCTGCAACAGCCGGCTGAGCCTGGCCATGATGGCAACTGTAACAGGTGATTTTGGCATTCATATACACATCCACAAAATTGCCTTTTACCCCGAAGTATTTGCGGTTGATTTTCTTCATCATTCGCATCATCTCGCGGGCTTCACGCTTTTCTGGCTTGGCATCTGAAGCAAAATCCATATCCCCATTAGATGTAGTCACGTGGCAGTTCGTGCATCGGAAGCCTAATGCATCACTAAAATCATGCATGATTTTGATAAGCGAAGCATGATCAATATCTTTAGGTAAAACTTTCAAATTCTGCGGATGGGCAGGTTGTGGCTGCTGGCCGGGACGCGTGAAGGCCATCCCCAGGCCCAGCAAGGAAAGGATCGCTATGAGGGCTAAAAACTGATGCCGATATTTCATAAACTTTAAATTTCAGGCTAAAGTAAATATTCCATTGAATTTGTTGCGACAAATAATTGGTTATTTTTTGGTTATGAGAGGCTCGGCCGCAAGAGCCAACATCAGCATGAAATGAGGCAAACATGGATGCCAGTTTTTCGATAAGTGGAAATATTGTGGATGTATTGCACCGGCGCATATTTGCCGGGACGCTGGAGATAGCTGACGGGCAGATTGTCCGCATTCGGGAAGACAATACCATTTACGGGCAATACATTTGCCCGGGATTTATTGATGCGCACGTGCATGTGGAAAGCTCCCTGCTCACCCCTGCCGAATTTGCCCGCTTAGCAGTGGTTCACGGTACTGTGGCCACCGTTTCTGACCCGCACGAAATTGCCAATGTATTGGGATTGGCAGGGGTGGAATTCATGCTGGAAAATGCTGCGCAGGTGCCTTTCAAGTTTTTCTTTGGTGCACCCAGCTGCGTGCCGGCCACGGCATTTGAAACTGCCGGTGCAACACTCGATGCCCAGGTAGTGGAGCAATTGCTCCAGCGAAAAGATATCTGGTATTTGAGCGAGATGATGAATTTCCCCGGTGTCCTGCATCAGGATCCTGAGGTGATGAAAAAAATTGCCCTGGCCAGGCAATATGGCAAACCCGTGGATGGCCATGCTCCAGGCTTAAGAGGGCAACAGGCTCAGCAGTATGCAGCCGCAGGCATCAGCACCGATCATGAATGTACCTCCCTGGAAGAAGCCCGGGATAAACTGGATGCAGGCATGCATATCCTGATCCGGGAAGGTAGCGCAGCCCGCAATTTCGATGCCTTGATCCCCTTGTTAAAGACTTTCCCCAATCGCATCATGTTTTGCAGCGATGACAAACATCCCGATAGCCTGGTGCTAGGGCATATCAACGAATTGGTGAAAAGAGCCCTGGCAAAGGGACAGGCCCTGTTCGACGTGTTGCAGGCGGCTTGCCTGAATCCGGTACAACATTACCATTTGCCTGTGGGCCAACTCCAGCTGGGCGATCCGGCAGATTTTATCGTCATTGACAATTTTGAACGGCTGCACGTCCTGGCAACTTATGTGCAAGGCAAATGCGTGGCTCAACAAGGGAAATCACTTATTCCGTCCATTCCCACCCGCGCCGTTAACCAGTTTCATACCCCCAGGCTTAAACAGGAAGACCTGGAAGTAAGAGCGCCTTCCGGCAGCTCCTGCACCATTCGGGTGATGGAAGCCTTTGACGGCCAAATCGTTACCGGAGCAACCCAGGCCATCGCCCGGGTTCACGATGGTAAAATCGTCGCTGATCCCCAACAGGATATCCTGAAAATCGTGGTCGTCAATCGGTATAAACCTGCCCGCCCTGCCGTGGCCTTTGTGAAAGGATTCGGGCTCAAACGGGGAGCCATTGCTTCTTCCGTGGCCCACGACAGCCATAACCTGATCGCCGTGGGCACTCAGGATGATATGATTCTGAAAGCCATCCAGGCCATTATCCCCCATGGCGGCGGACTTAGCGTAGTACATGAGCAAAAACAACTGGTGCTTCCTCTTCCCGTAGCCGGATTGATGAGTATAGAAGATGGGTATGCCGTAGCCCGGAAATATGAACAGCTCGATGCGGAAGCCAAAGGCCTGGGATCTAAATTGCGCGCTCCGTTTATGACGCTTTCATTTATGGCCTTGCTGGTGATTCCCAAGCTCAAACTAAGCGATCAGGGATTATTCGATGGAGAGCAATTTCAGTTTACCAGCTTAATCGCCTGATCTCATACATCAGTACGGGTGGAAGTCTTCTTCATGCGTTCCCGCTCCCAGCCCAGCAACTCCCTGCCTTTCAACACAATCTGAATGCCCTTGCGTTTTAACCAAATGGAGCGTTGAAACAGGCTTTCCTCCTGTTTCCGCTTATGATATGCTGCTACAATATTCTGGTAGGTGATTAAGCCTATGACCTCATTGCTCATGGGATCGACAACAGGTACCACATCTGTCTGGCATTCATCCATGGCATCCACGGCTGCACTCAACGGATCATGAGGTGAAACGGCACAGATTTCTTTTTGCACCAGTTGCACAATCGGCGTATCGGGTGCATAATCGTGGCTGAAAATATCTTTTCTCCGCACAATGCCCAATAATTTTTCCTGTGCATCTACCACCACAAAGCAAGTCATAGTAGTGGCAAAGGCATTGTTTTTAATCCATTCCTTGGCATCCCGGATCGTGTTGTAGGCACTCAACACATTTACGGCTTCTCCAATCACATCTTTCACCAGCACCCGCTGCAAAATATCCGGCTCATAAGTATCCGGCGAATGAATGCCTCTGCGTTCAATTTTTTCGGTAAGGATAGTGCCTTTCATCAGGAAAAATGATACGGTATAGGCAGCCGTACAGGCACCCAATACCGGCAACAAACCATGAAGCTGGCCGGTAGTTTCTACCACAAATATGATGGAGGTGAGTAATGCCCGGGTGGCCCCGGCAAACATGGCAGCCATACCTACCAGGGCGCAAATGGGCATTTGAAGAGGTAAGTCCGGGAAAAAATGCAACAACAAAAATCCCAATAACGTACCTAATCCTCCACCAATGGTAAACAAGGGTGCAAGCGTACCCCCGGAGGTGCCCGTGCCCAGCGAAATAAACCAGGAGATGTATTTCAACAGGAACAGGGTTAGCATCACGGAAATACTTACATGCCCTGAGAGCAACAGGCGAATATTGTCATACCCCACGCCCATGGTGGATGGGGCAAAATAGCCGATAACACCCACCACCACAGCTCCTATGGCCGGCCACCACATCCAATGGATATGGGTTTTCCCAAACAAATCCTCCACCCAATAGACGCTCTTCGACACAAAGGCAGCAATCACGCCCACTACCAAACCCATGAGCAAATACACCGTCAAAGCCAAGCCATTCGCCTCCGGTATAGCCGGCATAGCAAATATGGGTGTTTGTTCAAACAAGATGAAATGCATCACATCGGCTGTTGCACAGCTTAGTGTCACCGGGATAAGCGAACGAGGGGAAAATTCAAACAACAACAGTTCTACGGCAAGCAAAACAGAAGCCAGCGGACTGCCGAAGATAGCCGTCATTCCTGCTGCAGCGCCTGCGGCCAGCATAATCTTGCGCTCATTGTCGGTAATGCGCATGATCTGGCCGGCTAGCGAGCCTAATGCACCTCCTGTAGAGATGATGGGACCTTCTGCCCCAAAAGGGCCCCCGCTGCCTATGGAAACAGCTGCAGAAAGAGGCTTCAAAAACGTGAGGATAGGCGGTACCTTGCTTCGCCCCGTCAGGATGCGTTCCATGGCTTCGGGTATCCCATGCCCGCGAATGCCGGGAGAGCCATAACGGGCCATCAAACCCACCACCAACCCTCCCGCAACGGGCATCAATATCGTCAGCCAACCCATCACCCTGTTGGTGGGTGCTGCATCAGCCAGGGAAAATCGACCGTAAAAACAAAGATTGGTGAAAAAATTAATCAGCCATATCATCACCTTGGCCATGAAGCCAATGAGTATGGCATTGAAAATTGCCTGTAAAGTCAGGTAAATGACCCGCTGAGAAAGCCCGCTGCGAGGAACAGCCAGCAACTTGCCCTGTGCCTCCCTAAGCCCTTCAAAACTGGTGGCTACCGGTATCGACTGGCTCTTGGATGGACCCGCATGCCCTTCGGCATGAGCATGGATATCAGACATGCTTAAGCATTAAAAAGAAAGATAGAATTCAACTATCTGCCCGCCTATCAACAGGCCAAGCTACCTCCCGGACAAAACCATGTTTTTCAGCATCCCAATTATACGCTGCCCCGGTATTTTCCCCGGTTCATTCACGGCGAAGAGGAAGATGACATCTTCTTTTTCAGCTGCAATATGGTATAACGCTGCTCATTTTTTTCCCATTGCATCACACTGCGCAGGATAGCCACAAACACGGCAATCATCAGCGCACCTCCAATGATGAGCACCAGATCGCCATGGGTCACCAGGGCACGATCGCGCCAACCATCTACCAGAAAATAAGTGATCATCAACAGGCCAAACATCAACCCTATCATTAGGTTGGGCCCCAAGCGGTACCGCCATTTGGGGATGATCGTGCGCACCTTTTCCCAGTAAGCCAGAAAATCTTCCTCTTGTGTGGTGAGCATCATGCAACAAGCTGATGAACAAATATAGCCAAAAGAAGCGGAAAACGAGGCTCTGGGGGATGCATCTTAAGTTTAAGGTTGATGGCCAATCCACAAGGCTCCTCCAATGCCATCATATTTTGCCCCCGTGACCGATGCTAAGGTGGTGCTTTCTTCCCGCCATCGCCTCACCCCCAGAAAAGCCATGATGAGGGCCTCTTTGAATTTTACCGTCTCTGCATCCGGCACCACCACGCGGATTTCCAAGGGCCGTAGCATTTCCTGAATACAGGAAACCAGATACCGATGAAATGCGCCACCCCCGGTCACCAGCAGGGAAGCCGGGCCCCTGGCTTCGGCTACTTGTTGCTGCGTGAGTTCAATGGCACGGGCTACCTGCAAGGCAATATGGGTACAATAGGTAGCCAGCCGATCTTCTGGAGAAATTTCTGCTGTTTCAAGCAAAGGCCATACCTCGGTAGCCACCCACTCATTAGCCAAGGATTTAGGGAAGGGCATTGCATAATAAGGCAACGCATTCAGCCGCTCCAGAAGAGGTTTCTGGACATGGCCTCGCGCGGCCAACTCGCCATCACGGTCATAAGGCTGATGCCTGAGCATGGCCAGCCGATTGAGGATTTGATTGGCCGGACAAACATCGAAAGCAATGGACGTGGTTGCGCCATGAAAGCTCAGGTTGGCAATACCTCCGATGTTTAAAAACCAGGAATACCCGGGGAAAAGATATTTTTCGCCCACCGGCACAATGGGAGCCCCTTGTCCACCCAGCGACACATCCAGCATCCGCAGCTCGGTGACCACCGGAAGCCCGGTCATGGCCGCAATTACAGCCCCATTGCCCAGCTGATCACTCCATCCTTCAGCCGGCCGATGAAAACCCGTGTGCCCGTGTGAACCAATTAAGTCAACCCTGTAATGCAAGCCATATTTTTCCACAAATGCCAGAATGCATTCCCCGATGAATTTGCCCATTGCCACATCCAGGCGTTTATAGGACAATGCATCCAGATGCGGAATCTGTTTCAGCTGTGACAGCAATGCCGGTGGATAGGAAAAGCATTCGGCTGCTTCGAGATAATATTCCCATTTCCCTCCTTTCTCATGAAAAGGCACATATACCACATCCAAACCGTCGGCTGAACTTCCCGACATCACCCCTATGGCTTTGTAAATCATGCCTGTTCGTTTCGGGCAAAAATACCGGATTCTGAGGCTTCAGCGGCAAAACAGCCCTTCTGAAAAAAGGAATTTGTATTTTGCTGCCATGATTGCCGGACAACCCACCATCATTAATCTAAGCAAGCAACATTCGATTTTGAGCGAATGGATTTATGAAATTCGTTCGGTAGATATCCAAACCGACCGGATGCGTTTTCGCAAAAACCTGGAACGCATTGCAGAAATAGCCGCTTTTGAAATTAGCAAGCATCTCCCCTATGTGAAAAAGACCTGTATCACCCCACTGGGACATGCTACTTGCTATGTGTTGGAACAGCAACCCGTTGTGGCCACCATCCTCCGGGCGGGGCTGCCCATGCATCAGGGCTTGTTGAATTATTTTGACAAGGCCGATAATGCTTTTATTTCTGCATACCGCAAACATCACCACGACGGATCATTTCACATTAACCTGGAATACCTTTCCTGTCCTCCGTTGGATGGCCGGTATCTGATCATCTGCGATCCCATGCTGGCCACTGGTTCTTCTCTGGTCAAATCCATTCAACTCCTGCTCGAGTCGGGCCAGCCGGCTCAAATTCACGTAGTATCTGCCATTGCCTGCACCGTGGGCATAGACCTTCTGCGGAAGCATATTCCTCAGGCCTTCGTCTGGGCTGGTGATATTGATGAGGAGCTCACAGCAAAAGGCTATATCGTTCCCGGGCTGGGTGACGCAGGTGATCTGGCCTTTGGCAGCAAACAACAACAATAATTTTTGAGATTTTTAGTTAGATTTAAGATAAAATTTTACGTGAATAAGGTGTGGACAGCTCTACCTGCTCGCCTTGCGGGATTATGCATTTGCCTTGTGGTGACGGTTGAATCCCGAGCACAAGATCCGCACTTTACCCAGTTTTTCGCCTCTCCCCTCACGCTGAATCCGGCTAATACAGGGCTTTTTTCAGGCATAGGACGCATCGCCGCCAATTACCGCAGCCAATGGGGCAGCATTGCCACTCCCTTTGTGACGGGCACACTATCGGCCGATTTTCAGCTGCTGCCCAACCTTGTCCCTGCAAACGATATTTTGGGAGTGGGGGCATTGCTGCTATACGACCAAACGGGTGGCGGAGGCCTGAAAACAGAATATGCCGCTGTTTCTGTGGCCTATCATAAAGCTCTGGATATGGACGGCAACATTACCTTAGGTGTGGGTGGACAATTGGCTGTTGTACAGAAAAGGATTGATTTTTCTAAACTCATCTTTGAGGATCAGCTTACCAGCAACGGCTTTGATCCTACCCTGCCGAGCGGCGAATATATTCCTAATGCCAGCATCACCTATCCGGATTATGACGTGGGTTTGATTTACAATCAGCTGATCGGACAGTGGTCGAGCTTTTATGCAGGCCTTTCCTATTATCACATTTCCCAGCCCCACGAATCTTTTCTGGGTGCCAATTATCACCTGCATTCCCGGTTTACAGTCCATGGAGGCGGAGTGATTGGCTTTAATGCTTCAACCGGCTTTTACCTCAGCGGATTGTTTATGAAACAGGGTAGCGCCACAGAAATTGCCATCGGAGGGGCCCTGGGCTTGCTGGTGAATGGCCTGCCCGAAACACCTACCGTATTTTACGTGGGCAGCTGGTATCGCTACCGGGATGCAGTGAACCCTTATGTGGGCCTGCAAGTCAATAATGTACAGGTGGGCATCACTTACGACGTGAATACCTCCAGCCTTCAGGCTGCCTCCCTGCATCGCGGAGGCATGGAGATTTCTGTGATTTATACCTACCCACCACCCGGACCGAATTTGAAGCGATACAAATGCCCAAGATTTTAAACGTATTATTATTTTTCATGTATGATTTTTATTTCTAAAATATTTTTACTTTGCTATGAATTCGGGATATCGTATGAAAGTACTCAGGGAAGATGCAC
>JADGHY010000307.1 GCA_019683625.1 Thermoflavifilum sp.
ACTTAAAACAAGTTTACGCACAGCAAAAAGGTTTAACCCATTAACGCCATTTATCAACGGCCTATTGCATATCTGCTGAGGCTCATCCGCACCCATCGAAGTTACATAAATTTAGGATTCTCCCTACTGCCAAACTTTATTATCAATTTCCCTGCAATTTAGCTCATCGGTGCAGAAGAAAAAGGCGTTGCCTCCGGAATGGATAAAAATGATATGTGCATGATGAACAGTTTTAGTTTTTTATCTTGTTTAAAGCGCCGCACAAATTTGCCTACCTTTGCCAGGAAGGGCAGATCGAAGCTTTCAGCTGCTGTTATCTTTGTTTTTTGTTAATGCTTTTCTTGTGCTATGGCTCATTTTCAGGTTTATTATGAAGGCAATCTACGGTGTGTGGCCACCCATCTGGCTTCGGGCACCATGATAGAAACCGATGCCCCGGTAGACAATCATGGAAAAGGCGAACGGTTTTCCCCTACCGATTTAGTGGCCACGGCGCTGGGGGTTTGCATGATGACCGTGATGGGCATTGCCGCAGCAGACAAACAAATATCGCTCGAGGGCACTCGCATGGAGATGGAAAAAACGATGGCGGCATCGCCCCGACGGATTGTTAAAATTCGGGTAGAGATTTATTTTCCGAACCAACTCTCGATCTCGGAAGCTGATCGTGCCTATCTGGAGAGGGTTGCCCGCAATTGTCCCGTGGCGAAAAGTATCCATCCCGATATCGAACAGGATATCCATTTTCACTGGCCTTCTCTGGAAACCGTCTGAGCTGATTTTAACAAATGATGTCCGATCGCGCACTGCAGGCAACGCCTGGGCTGGCAATATTGTTGGTAAAGCTGGTACAAAGCCTGGCTGTCTCCGGCATGGGCGGGCTGAATGTGATATTGTTTCCAGGTGCGGATCACCTGGTTATTTTCCGCGGGCAAGGCATGGATCCAGTCCAGGGCTTTTTCCTGAAGATGTGCCTGCATTCGCAATTTCCCGTACCACCAGACCAGCGGTGCCACAACATTAAGGATCAGATGATCTGCCATAGTCTTGCCCATCGCATTGACCTGATGACGATTACCAGCTCCTGGCTTATGATGAACAGGTTCATCAAAACGATAATGTTGTAACCAGTAATCCGGTAATTTCACTTGAAATAAACCACGCAATGCTTCCAGGGTATTTATTTCCAACCAGCGGGAAAACAAGTGTACCGATTGATCGATGAGGCAGGAAAGCTGTGCGAGGCGTATGGTAGGAAAATTGGCCGGCCGGGTGCGCAACCATTGCCAGCCTGCAGGGTTAAGCGGTTGCAGCTGATATTTATGCCGCAGGCTGGCATACAACTGTTGCAAATAGCAGGGATAATCATCCTGAAAACGCCCTTGCAATAACCCTGCCTGGCCAAATAACAAGGCAGCTGTAGCATGAGGAATATGCCTGTTGCGGGCAAACAAACGTTGAGGCGTTCGAATGGCTAAAGCTTCGAACATTTCCGCGTTCCGATGCATGCCAAAAGCCCGGACCAATAGCCTGTAGGCCACTTCTTCCCAATCTCCCCGAGTATGCCGTAGCCCCTCGTGAATACGCTTTCCCTTGTCTTGCTCCCATCGCTCGGCCAGCAATCTTTCCTTCCAGCCGGTCCATATCAGCCGGGGCACATCGGCCGGTCCTGAAAATGAGGTGGCACATGCAATGGGTTGAAGCTGCCGCATCCAGGTTTCATATTGCCTGATCATGCTCCTGGACACAAGCCCTTTTAATGCCAAACAAGGCAAGCGCTGCAAGAGCTGATCATCATTGGCCAGGTCTTGCTCATACACCACATGCAGAATTAATTTCCTATAGTGTACATCTTGGTCATGTTGATGACGATACCAATCGGAGCTTTGGAGGTGAATTTCCACATCACCCACCCAAAGTGTGCTTCCGATGCGGATTTTGGCTTCCTGGAAATCAGGCCCCTGTCCATCCTGATTCCAACTACCCGGGTGGAGGATCTCAACCGTATCCCCTTGCACAGTGTGCAGTTCTTGACACTGAAAATATCGATATCGCCAAACGAATTGCAATAACTTTTCGGATATCATGAACAAGGGTTTTCAGCAACAGCGGATCATCATGCCTGTAAAAAGGAAATTCAAAAAGGATATGATCCATAATGATTCATGTACGCGAATGCCATCTTTCGTGTTTGAAAAATACAATTAAACTCGGATTTTTTGCAACAAGGCTTTTTGGGTTATTTCGTTGATCACCCCGTGCAAGAGGCCCAAGCCTTGCTTTTACGAGGGGACAATAACAC
>JADGHY010000308.1 GCA_019683625.1 Thermoflavifilum sp.
AATCCGGATGGCTTGCTGCTATTTTTTGGGCTTTATCTCTTACCTGCATTCGGGCTATTGGCCAGGAGCAATCTGGCCGATTTTATCCGATGAGAAAGATCGGCAGCCTGCCTTTGCTTAACCTATCTGGGAAACAAATACAATTAAATTCCATCATACAACAAGATTCCTTTGATGTATTTGTATTTCTCTCACCAGAATGCCCGTTGTGCCAGAATTATAGCCTGACTTTAAATCAATTATACCTTCAATTTAGCCATCATCCTATTGCGTGGATAGGCATTGTACCAGGAAAAGGATTTAAGCGGCAGGAAGTACAAGATTTTGTGAACCGGTTTCAGATTCGCTTTCCTGTGTATATTGATCCCGCCATGCAGCTCACCCATTTTCTGAATGCAAAAATTACTCCTCAGGTCATGTTATTCAACCGGGAGGGTTGGCTACTTTATAATGGAGCGATTGACAACTGGGCCGTGAGCCTGGGTAAGCAACGCACCGTTATCACGGCATATTACTTACTGGATGCCCTGAATAGTTGCCTGAAAGGCATGCGCCCTGCTATTTCTTATACTACTCCTGTCGGTTGTTATATCAATGATTTTTAAACGGCAAAAAAATGCAAAAATTTTTATGTGGCATGATGCTGCTTTGCTGGGCGTCCACGCAAATCCATGCACAAGCTGTAACGTTTTACCCAACCATTGCTCCTATCATATACACCCAATGCAGTACCTGCCATCATCCCGGAGAAAATACCCCCTTCTCCCTGATGAGTTATTCAGATGTGGCTAAGCGAGCCGACTTCATCTGGCAAGTGATCAGTGATAGGTATATGCCGCCCTGGAAGCCCGATACCGCTTATCGGCATTTTTGCCATGAACGTGTGCTTACGGCTCAGCAGATACAACTCATCAAACAATGGATTGATTCCGGAAAACCTGAAGGGAAGCCCGACACTGCAGTTGAGAAAAAATATCTGGCCAGGCTTATCCATCATACCAGATATGATCGTACGCCGGATCTCACCATCCGCATGGCACATCCTTATTTGCTAAAAGGAGATAACAAAGAACGTTTTGTATTTGTAAAAATTCCTTTTGAAATCGATTCACCCGGCAATGTGGAGGCCGTTGAGTTTGTGGCAAATAATCTTAGATACATTCATCATGTGAATTATGCGATTTATCCGGCTGTAGCAGGTGTGGATATCCACCAGGGCGGAGAGCCTGCAACCTTAGACGAGGATGGCCCGGCTGCTTTTCAGCAATTTGATCCTTATCTGAAAGGAAATGTGCAGATGATTCATTATGGCGGATGGATTCCGGGCACTTCTTATGAATCATTCCCTGGCGATATCGGATTTGTATTACCCCGCAAAGGTGTTGCGATTCTCACTTTTCATTTTGCGCCAAGCCCCGTAGATACTGTTGTAACGGCTGCGCTGCATTTTTTCTTTAAACGAACACCCATCCGGAGAAATATTGAAACCATTAGCATTGGATCTGGCGGCATTGGCAACATCATGCCACCCTTGCTGATTTTACCCAATCAAGTAGATAGTTTTGAGGTGACTGCACAAACCACAAAAGATATTTCCTTGCTGTATGTTTGGCCACACATGCATTTGCTGGGCAAATCTTTCAAGGCCTTTGCGGTCACGCCTGCTGCAGATACGATTCCGCTCATCTACATTCCACAATGGGATTTCAGCTGGCAGGATCTCTACCGGTTCAGGCATCTGATCTATCTGCCCAAAGGAAGCACGGTACATGTCATTGGCGTGTACGACAATACCGATCAGAATCCCCGTAATCCTTTTCATCCGCCACAAATCATTTTTGGAGATAACAATGAACTCATGAAAACGACAGACGAAATGTTAACCCTGATTTTGCTTTACGTAGATTATCAGCCCGGAGATGAGAACATGCCAATTTGCGAAACGCCTTGAACAGAGCAGAAATAAAACCCGGGCCCATCAGAGCCCGGGCTCTTTATACCCATAAACCAATGACCAATAGTTTATTTCTTATCCCACCACACGCGGCCATATACATCGGCCGGACCCGTCCCCCAGTCTGGATCGGCAGACATGTGTTGAAGCGCGGCCTGCACATGATCATAGTTGGGTGCCCCGGGTATCACATTATTAAATACCGCTCTTCTCGGAATTTCCAAATATTGGCCACCACTTAACAGGGGCTCACGAATTAAATCGGTGGTGGTGTCGGGATAGCCTGTGCGTTTCCACAAAGCCCAGGCTTCATTAAATTGTTTGAAGTAATTGATGAACTCCTG
>JADGHY010000309.1 GCA_019683625.1 Thermoflavifilum sp.
GTTTTTCCTAATCCCATGTCATCGGCAAGAATGCCGCCCCATCCCACCCGATCCAGGTAATTGAGCCATTGAAAACCGGCCTGTTGATAAGGTCGTAAAATGGATTGAAGTGCTGCAGGAACCGGCTCTAATTCACCTTCATCATATTTCAATAATCTTCTCTTTTTCTCTTCCAGTTCCCATAACAGTTTATCATCATCAATGTGTTCATACAATTCATCGATGATGCCGAAATTGTAAGCCGATAATTTTAATCCCTGCCGATGTTCTTCTCCCATCTTGAACAGCAGAGCATATTTTTTCATCCATTCATCTGAGAGCACGCCCAATGTGCCATCGGCAAGGGGAATGATATTTTGGTCTTTTTGCAGGGCCTTTTTAATATCCCGGACATCCACTTTTTGGTTGCCAAAGCTTACTTCAACTTCTGCATCAAACCAATCCCGGCCAAGCCCGGATGATATGCGAAGCTGCGTCACCGGTGCGTGAGGGTTGAACCTGAAATGTTTTAATTGTTCAATGCCTAGCACGGCCACATGATGTTGTTTCATTTGCTGGAGGAAATATAATATCCATCCTTTGTGGGTTAATTCACCGGATTTCAGATAAAAATACGGATGCTGGGTGGCGCGGCTAAATTGAGGATGAAGGGTTTGCAGGAAATGGACAAACTGGGTTTCTGCTTCTTTATTGCGTTTGATTTGAATCAGTTTCCCTTCCTGTTGGGATAGATGAACCTGTTGTGAATCCCATTCCACCCGAATGCCATCATAGTCGAATATGGGTTGTATGATCAATAACTCATCCAGTTCTTTTAATTGGATCATGGGCACAGGAAAAATATTCTCTTTTGTTTCGCAAAGCGTTTCGTCAAATTGGACAGGGAAATGTTCCAGGTGTGGGATAATTTCATTTTGCAAATAAGCCGGCCACGCATTCCAGTTGACTTGTATGGTATTCTCCGTCATCAGTTTGGCAGCAAATAAAATGGCTTCGTGGGTTGACCATAAGTACAAGGTATGATGATATAAAAATCCGATCGGAGACGACCAGTTGTTTTCCTGCACAGGTATCTGTTGACCTTGTATCCAAACATAACCTTGCAGCTGCACGTACTGGGCATGGGAAGAGAGGTGCACATGCAGGTGAACAGGGTCAAGACTGATGTGTATGGGAATAAGGTTTGCTGTTTGAAAGGCTTTGCCTGGCGGAAGCCAAAAATGCCTGTGTATGAGTTCTTGTGCAGCAGTTAATTTTTGAAGTTTGGGATGCAGGTATTCGGCAATCAAATGTTGATTTTCCTCGGCATTCATCCAGTTCTCATCCAAAGATTCCTGATCGGTGAGGCTATCCCAGATGTTCCAGAAAGGCGTGTTTTTATTCAGGTATTTCAGGATTTCGGCTCGTTGTGTTTTTTTAATAAGCGGCAACCATTTTCTGTCTTCTTCCACAATGAGCTGTTCATTCACAAAACGATCGAGCCTGACCTGTTCAATTGTCCCTGTAAATGTGCCATTTTCTGTGCACTCACCCATGATGGCATCCAGCCTGCAATAAGGGAAACTTTGTTCGTGGGTGTTCCATACCAATCCGATATGTTTCTGTTTGCTTTCGGGTGTTGATACCAGTATTTGGGATGCCGATCTTCCATGCTTTTTTTGCATCTGAGGATCCAGCACACGGAGATAGGGTTTGCCATTTACGTAATGAAATTCAAATTTATCTTCCCAGTTATCTTCAAGAGAATACCCATAAGCGCCCAGCAATTTGCTTTTTTCTTTATCCCAGTTGCGCAATGTTTCAAAATAATGGGGTCCATGGTTATCGAGCAGGTGAAGAAATACGGCCAATTTATGTACGCAGAGGGGATAACGGCTTTCTTCGCAAGGGCATGATGTATCAAAATATCTCTCTTCGTTGCGTTTGATTTCCACCTGAAACACTTGCTGATCATGGGTCAGTTCCATGCGAACGGTTTCATCTGCTGCATATAGCAGCAAAGGCGGGTGCAGGCGGATCAGCTGTTCGGCTTCCTGAAAGATTTGCTGAGAAGTGAGGAGCTTAAGGATTTTTAAGTCAATATTTTTCATCTTCACCACCGTATGGCGCTGATGATAGATAGGCTGATGGTGTTGAAAATATTGTTTATCAATCAGATCTTGCAATTGGAAAAGCGCTGCAGCTTCGTGTCGGCAAATTTCACCCAGGTTATAGGGGCATTGGCAGCGCACCTGCAGTGCGCCCGGCTCGGTGAATTTATTTACGATTACTTTATAATAGAT
>JADGHY010000023.1 GCA_019683625.1 Thermoflavifilum sp.
GCGTATTTTCAACGCAATATAAGAGAAGTTAAAAATAAAACAAAATATTCTTCAAGTTTTATTAAATATTTTGTTAAAGGGCTTTCATCATGGAAGGTTTGCGATGCGATCGAAATTGGATTTTCCAGGAGATGATTGACCTTATTGTTTCACTATTGTTACTTTAATGCTTAACACTTTTGGGAACAATTGCCTGGATAGGCGCCGGCACCGCATTTATCCGTTGCCATTCACATGCACGAAGCGGGTGTTTTTGAGCAAGGCTTTCTCGTTAAACCGGTATAACTTGGCTGGGCGGTGTTTGACATCATTTTCCACTTCATTCAGGTCTTCGATCAGGCCCAGGGAGAGAAATTTTTTGCGGAAGTTGCGCCGATCAAATTTTACCCCCAGAATGGCTTCATACAAGTTCTGCAATTCCCTGAGGGAAAATTTCTTTGGCAGCAGGTTAAATCCTACCGGATGTTCAATGATGCGATCCTGGAGCCGTTTTACACAGGTATCCAGAATCAGTTTGTGATCGAAGGCCATTTGTTTCAAGTCTTTTACTGCATGCCAATGCAATCCGAAATCGCTTACCTTCAGCTGCACATGATGAATGTTCACCAGAGAATAATACGCCACAGTAATCACCCGGCCTGCAGGATGCCGATTGAGCGCACCAAAGGTGTGCACCTGTTCCATGTACACATTTTCCAATCCGGTTCGTTCGCGAAGCACGCGGTAGGCTGCCGCATCCAGCTCTTCATCGGGGCGCACGATATCGCCCAGCAATGACCATTTGTTTTTATACTGAGCCAGATCCGACTTAATCAGCAACACTTTCAGCACGTTTCCGTCAAAGCCAAATATGACGCAGTCTACGGATACAGCTATCTTAAAGTAATCTTTGATCTCGGTGAGATGGGTATTGATATTTTTTATGGGAAAAGGATTATGGGCCTGCATCTCTTTTCATTTTTTGAAAAGATCGTAAAAATATAATCTTTTCAGCTGTTTTTCAATCAAGGTTGCCCGGGTGGGCTTGCAGCTTTAGGCGGGAATACGCGGGTCCCGGCCGAATAAGTGGCTAAGACGGGATCCTGTAAAATTTCTTTCACAGGAATATGCATGAGATCTTTTTCCATCACCACGAAGTCGGCCCATTTGCCAGGTTCGAGGCTGCCCTTTTGGTTTTCTTCAAATTGAGCGCGGGCAGCCCAGATGGTCATGCCCCGCAAAGCCTGTTCACGGCTTAGGGCATTTTCGGGTTGAAAGCCTCCCGGCGGAAATCCATGGCTGTCTTGCCGGCTCACGGCGGCATAAAATGTTTTGCGGGGGTCAATATCTTCCACCGGGAAATCGGTGCCTAAAGGTATCCAGCCATTTTGCTGGCATAAATCCCGGAAAGCATAGGCATAACGCAGGCGCTGCCTGCCCAGGCGTTCGCCTGCCCAGTACATATCGGAGGTGGCATGGGTAGGCTGCACGGAAGGGACTATGGCATATTTGCCAAACAGGTTTATATCATCAGGATGGACCACCTGAGCATGTTCAATGCGCCAGCGCCGGTCGTTGCCGGGTGTTAATACCGAAGCATAGATCTGCAGCATCACCCGATTGGCCGAATCACCGATGGCATGGGTGCACATCTGAAAGGGGCTATGGATCAGCAGATGCGCAATGCTATCGAAATAAGCCCTGTCTTTTAACAAAAAGCCATACCAACCTGGCTGATCGCTGTAGGGCTGCAACAAGCAGGCTCCCCGCGATCCCAGTGCGCCATCGGCATATAATTTAAAGGCGCACACATGCATATAATCGGTTTGATAGGGGCCATGTTTGAGGTAATAAGCATAATTTTCTTTTTCATCGGCAGCCATGGCATAGATCCGCATGTGCAGCAGGCCGGCCTTTTGCAGGCTATCCAGAAAATCAATGGTTTGTTTGGGTAAGCCACAGTCGGCCACCGTAGTGAGGCCCACGGCAAAGCAGCGTTGTTCGGCCTCCTGCAAGGCCTTGATTTTAGACGCCCTATCCAGAGGCGGAATCATGCGGGCCACTTCTTCCACGGCATTATCAATCAAGATGCCCGTCAGGCGGCCGTTACGCACCATAAATAACCCACCCTGAATGGTCTGTCCCGGCTTAATGCCGGCTAACTGCAAAGCGGCCTGGTTGGCTATTGCTGCGTGACCATCCACACGGGTGAGCAACACCGGCCGATCAGGAAAAAGCTCATCCAACCGAGTTCTGTCGGGAAATTCTTGGCCCGGCCATTGATTCTGATCCCAACCCCGCCCCACAATCCAGCCTTGCGGATGAGCGGCTGCAAAAACTTTCACCCGTTCCACCGCTTCATCCCAGCTCCGGGTGCCAGTGAGATCAACCGACAACAACGAAAGGGCATAATTGTAAAAATGGGCATGGGCATCGATGAATCCCGGATATACCACATGCCCTTGCAGATCTATTTTTTCGGGTGCATCATAGGCATCTAATATCTGCTGATCGGTTCCCACGGCAACGATTTTGCCCGACTTCACAGCCATGGCTTGCACCACATGAAAATCATCATCAACCGTATAAATCGTGCCATGATACACGATCAGGTCGGCCGGGGAATGACGGTTATGGCAGCTGAGCATAACAAATAAAATGAGGCAGAATGGAGTATATTTGATTGGTTGGATCAACACAAGATGCGTTTTTAGATTCGCTTCTGTTCGTGAATATATTGCGAATTTAATCTTTATCCCATGTATACACCCGATGAAGAAAAACAACTTTCATCCCTGTTGCAAAAACTGCTGAAAGAAAGCCATGCCCAGGCTTCTCCTGCCGAACAGGTAAAGCGCTTGCGACAAGCCTTGCGATATGCGGAATGGCGGTACTACGTGCAGGATGATCCCGTCATCAGCGACGGAGAGTATGATCAACTCTTTCACCAGCTCAAGCAGCTGGAAACAGCTCATCCCGAACTCATTACCCCCGATTCACCCACCCAGCGCATTGCCAGTGGATTAACGGAAAACTTCCCCACCGTTGCTCACCTTACCCCCATGCTTTCGCTTGACAATTCCTATAATGCGGCCGACCTGCGCGACTGGGACCGAAGGGTGAAAGAGCTTTCACATGCCCGATCGGTGAGGTATTGTATTGAACCTAAGTATGATGGGGCCAGCATTTCCTTGATTTATGAAAACAACATCCTGTGGCGGGGAGCTACCCGAGGCGATGGTGTGAGAGGCGACGATATCACCACCAATATCAAACAAATCAAGGCTATCCCGCTGGCTGCTGATTTTGCTGCTTTAGGTATCCGCCGGGTGGAAATCCGGGGAGAGATACTGATGCATAAAGAAACATTCAAGGCCTTGAATGAACAACGCCTGGCCGAAAACCTGCCTCCCTTTGCCAATCCGCGGAATGCTACTTCTGGTTCCCTGCGCATGATTGATCCCCGCGAAGTGGCCAAACGCAAACTGCAGGCTGTCCTCTATCAGATCAGCTTTCTGGAAATGAGCGATCAACAACCCGTGCCTGAGGTATTGCGCTGCCAGTCTGGTGTTATCAAAACCCTGCACCAGCTGGGCTTCCCCACACCTTATTCCCTGATGAAGGTGGTACACCATATTGATGAAGCTATTCAATATCTCCAGGAATTTGAACAGCTTCGGGATTCTTTGCCCTATGAAATTGATGGCATGGTGATTAAGGTTGATGATATTGCGCTTCAGGAAAAAATTGGCAGCACCACCCATCATCCGCGCTGGGCCATTGCTTATAAGTTTAAGGCCCGGCAAGCCACCTCCGTGTTGCGCAAGGTGGAATTTCAGGTAGGTCGC
Source organism: Thermoflavifilum sp. (assembly GCA_019683625.1). Lineage (GTDB taxonomy): Bacteria > Bacteroidota > Bacteroidia > Chitinophagales > Chitinophagaceae > Thermoflavifilum. Next base: position 3,828 of record JADGHY010000023.1, read on the forward strand.
ACGGGGGCCATCACTCCGGTAGCGAAGATTGATCCTGTACCGATAGGAGGGGTTACCGTAAGTTCCATTTCTTTGTTTAATGAAGATGTGGTGCGGGAAAAAGACCTGCGGATTGGAGATACCGTGCTGGTGGAAAGGGCCGGCGACGTGATCCCTTATATCGTGAAACCCATCGTGGAAATGCGCACCGGCAAGGAAAAACCTATCGTGTTTCCCAGCCATTGCCCCGTGTGTGGTGATCCGCTGGTGAAACCGCCTGGTGAGGCTGCCTGGCGCTGTGTAAATATCAACTGCGAGGCACAGGTGCTGGAACGCCTTATCCATTTTGTGAGCAAAGATGCGATGGACATCAAAAGCCTGGGTGAAGCCAATGTGCGCCGGTTTTACGAACTGGGAATTTTGCGTTCCATACCCGACATTTACCGCCTGGATTATGACCGCATTAAGCAACTCGATGGGTTTGGCGAAAAATCCGTGCATAACCTCCGGCAAGCCGTGGAGGCCTCAAAAAAGCAACCTCTGCACCGCCTGATTTATGCTTTGGGCATCCGCTATGTGGGCGAAACCACAGCCCGCACCCTGGCTCAGGCTATCACCTATCTGCCCGACCTCCGCCACTGGAGCATGGATCAGCTTACCCAACTCACCGACATTGGACCCAAAGTGGCCAGTAGCATTTATGCATTTTTCCATCATCGCGATAACATCCATATGCTCGAAGAGCTGGAACGGCTGGGCGTGAATATGCACAACCAGCCAGTACAGGCAAAGCCCACGGGAAAATTATCCGGCAAGACATTTTTATTTACCGGCACCTTGCCCCATTTAAAACGGCATGAAGCTGAAGCCCTCGTGGAACAGCACGGAGGTAAAATTGCCAGCAGCGTAAGCCGTAACCTGGACTACCTGGTGGTGGGCGATGAGCCGGGCTCCAAACTCGAGAAGGCTCGCCAAATCCCCTCTGTTCAAATTATCAACGAGGCACAATTTTTAAAACTCATTGAATCCGCATAAATCCATGCCTATGCCTGATGCCGATCAACGTTTTATGCGCGAAGCTTTGAAAGAAGCCCAAAAGGCGTATGCAGCAGGGGAAGTGCCCGTAGGTGCCGTGTTGGTCATTGACGGTAAAATCATAGCCCGTGCCCATAATCAGGTGGAGCTGCTGAACGATGCCACCGCACACGCCGAAATGCTGGCCCTCACGGCGGCTTTCCATGCCCTTGGTAGCAAGTATTTGCCACAGGCCACCCTCTATGTGACGTTGGAGCCCTGCCTAATGTGTACCGGAGCGCTTTACTGGAGCCAAATCGGCAGATTGGTTTTTGGCAGTACAGACGAAAAAAACGGCTTTCACATCCACCAGCAACGTGCTCATCTTTTTCACCCTAAAACAGTTGTGCAGGGAGGAATGCTCTCCGAAGAAAGCACCCGGTTGCTGAAAAACTTTTTTGCTGCGCGCAGGTTGTAAGAGGTCAAATAGCTTCTCATGAAAGCATTAATCACTTTGATCCAGCGACTCGATCAAACCAATAAGACCCTGGAAAAGTTAGATGCCCTCAAAGCCTATTTCCTTTCTGCTGATCCAAGAGATGCGATATGGACGCTGGCCCTTTTTACCGGCCGGCGCCCCAGACGCCCGATCACCTCTGCTCAGTTGAAAGACTGGTGCAAGGCCTTTTTGCGTATGCCCGACTGGTTATTCGAAGAGTGTTACCAAACTGTAGGTGATCTGGCCGAAACCATTGCCCTTTTGGTTCCCGACGCCGCTGAGCAACCCGCCGAGCCGCCTGCTTTGCATCTGCTGATGGAAGAAATCATCCGCTTGCATGGCGCCTCAGAAGAGGAGAAGCGAGATTTTCTCCACACCTATTGGCAAGCCCTCGATCAATCGGGCCGCTTTGTCTTGCACAAACTGCTCACCGGAACTTTCCGCGTGGGCGTGTCCCGAAACCTCATCATCCAGGCACTAGCTGAAGTGTATGGTTTGGAAAATGCCACCGTTGCCCATCGGATTGCCGGCCAATGGGAGCCGCGCCACACCCGGCTGGATATATTGCTCCATCATGCTGGCGAAGATATTTCCAGGCCCTATCCCTTTTGCCTGGCCTATCCGCTGGAAGAGCCTGTGCATTCCCTGGGTCATCCGCAAGAATGGCTTGCAGAGTGGAAATGGGATGGCATCCGTGGCCAGCTCATCAGGCGTTCGGGTGAAGTATTCCTCTGGTCGCGGGGTGAAGAGCTGATTACCGACCGCTTTCCGGAACTCGTGGCTGCTGCTATGGCTTTGCCAGACGGGATTGTACTGGACGGTGAAATTTTACCCTGTCGCGAAAATCAAATTTTACCCTTTCAGCAACTGCAAACCCGCATTGGGCGCAAACGCCTGTCTGCTGCCTTGCTGCGGGAAATCCCGGCCATTTTCATGGCCTATGACCTGCTGGAATACCAGGGCGAAGACTGGCGGGAAATGCCCTTTGTCACGCGCCGCCACCAACTCGAAGCATGCCTTCGCCAAGCCGTTCATCCCCAACTCCAGCTCTCACCCCTGATTCCATTTGCCGACTGGCAAACTTTAATCCAATCTCGCGAAAATGCCCGACAAATGGGCAGCGAAGGACTGATGTTAAAAAAAGGCAACTCCCCGTACCGGACAGGAAGGCACAAAGGAGAGTGGTGGAAATGGAAGGTAAACCCGTTTTCTTTAGACGCCGTGATGATCTATGCCCAACGGGGACACGGGCGTCGCGCAAGTTTATATACCGATTACACCTTCGCCTTGCGCGATGGAGACCAGCTTATTCCCTTTGCCCGGGCTTATTCCGGCCTCACAGATGCAGAAATTCGCGAAGTGGATCAGTTTATCAAAAGCCATAGCAAAGAACAATTTGGGCCGGTAAGAACTGTTGATCCCCAGCTGGTGTTTGAAATAGCCTTTGAAGGCTTGGCACCATCCCGCCGGCACCGCTCGGGCGTAGCCGTGCGTTTTCCCCGCATCCTTCGCTGGCGAAAAGATAAAACACCGGAGGAGATCAATACCCTGGACGACCTGAAACAACTGCTGAAGCAATATGGAGGCTGAACACCCATTGTGCCAATCACCAGGCTTTCAGCACATCGAAAGCTGGATGCTGGATCAAGGCTGGAAGGTGGCCGATTTCCAATATCAGGCATGGATACATGTGCTGCAAGGCTATTCCGGACTCATTCAGGCTCCCACGGGCTGCGGAAAAACCTTTGCTGTCTTCCTGCCCCTGGTAGCCAAATGGATGAATGATTCCTCCACCCAAATACCCTCCAGGGGTTTGCAATTGCTCTGGATTAGCCCCCTTCGCGCCTTGGCCAATGACCTCGCACAAACCCTGCAACAGACGCTGGATGGGCTCCAGATCCCCTGGAAAGTGGGGGTGCGCAATGGGGATACGCCTCCGGCTACCCGCCAGCAACAGCAAAGGCAAATGCCCGAGGTATTGGTCATCACCCCCGAAAGCCTCCACCTTCTGCTTACCCATGCCCGGCATACTGATTATTTTTCTTCGCTATCGGGCATTGTGGTAGATGAATGGCACGAGCTGCTGGGCAGCAAACGCGGCTTGCTGGTTAGCCTGGCATGCGCCTACCTGAGGCATCTGAACCTTCAGATCTATGGCCGGACCTCCCTGCCCATCTGGGCCTTATCTGCCACACTCGCCCATCCCGAAGAAGCCTTGGAAGCCCTGTGGGGCTATCCGCCACCCCGCCAAACCATCATCATCCAGGCCAAGATCCCCAAAAAAATCCGCATAGCAACCATTTTCCCCGATGAGATCGAAACCTATCCCTGGGCCGGGCATTTAGGATTAAAGCTCATCCAAAAGGTAATCCCGCTGATCCTGCAAAGCCAGTCCACCCTTATCTTCATCAACACCAGGGGGATGGCCGAACGCTGGTATCAAGCCTTGCTGGATATAGCACCGGAACTGGCTGGCTGCATTGCTATCCATCATGGATCCATGGATATGGAACTCCGCCATTGGGTGGAAGAAGCCCTGCATCAAGGCCAGCTGAAGGCGGTAATCTGCACCTCCAGCCTGGATTTGGGGGTAGATTTTCGCCCGGTAGATACCGTGATCCAGGTGGGAAGCCCCAAGAGCATCGCCCGTTTTCTGCAAAGGGCCGGAAGAAGTGGGCATCAGCCCAATGCCATCAGCACCATCTATTTTCTTCCCACCCATGCCCTGGAACTGGCCGAAGTGGCTGCCCTGAAATCGGCCATAGCCCAAGGCCAGCTTGAACAACCTAAGCCAGTGGTGATGGCTTTCGATGTATTGATCCAATTCCTCACTACACTTTCCATAGGCACCGGCTTCCGGCCTGAGGAACTATGGCCCGTTATCCGCAGCACCTATGCCTATCGGCAACTTGCTGAGGAGGAATGGAACTGGATCCTGGGCTTTCTAACTCGGGGTGGCGAAGCCCTGCACCATTATGATGAATTCCAGAAACTGGTGGTGGAAAATGGCCTCTACCGCATGGCTCATCGCCGATTGGCCATGCGCCACCGATTGCACATCGGTACTATCGTCAGCGATGCCATGCTCAAGGTGAAAATGCTCCATGGGGGGTACGTCGGACTGATCGAAGAATATTTTATTTCCCGCTTGAAACCCGGCGACCATTTTGTGCTGGCAGGGAGAACACTGGAGCTGGTGCGCATCAAAGACATGATTGTCTGGGTAAAAAAATCTTCTGCTTCCCAAGCCTGGATACCCAGCTGGATGGGTGGCCGCATTCCGCTTTCCGGACCGCTGTCGGCCGAATTAAGACAACAGCTTTCCGGCCACACGCAGCGCTGCGAAGAAATACAATTTCTCCAACCCCTGCTGGCTCTCCAGCAGGAAGTGTCCCATTTGCCTACAGGCGATGAATTGCTGGTGGAATATATCATCACCCGCGATGGGCATCACCTGTTTGTATATCCCTTTGAAGGCCGGCAGGTACATGAAGCTATGGCCAGCCTGCTGGCTTATCGCATAGCGCAAGATCAACCGCTTACTTTTTCCATGGCCATGAACGATTATGGTTTTGAATTGCTTACCGATCAACCCCTCGATCTGAAGCCCGAGTCCCTGAAAAGATGGCTTAGCCCGGCCTTCCTGCAGGAGGATTTGTTGAAAAGTATCAATGCTACAGAAATGGCCAAACGAAAATTCCGCGATATCGCCTGCATTGCCGGGTTGATTTTCCAGGGCTATCCCGGTGCACAAAAATGGCAACGCCACCTGCAATCTTCTGCAGGCTTACTGTTTGATGTCTTCCGGCAATACGACCCCACCAACCTGCTGCTGAAACAGGCCTACGATGAGGCCCTCCTGGAACAAATTGACCTGTTGCGGCTCCAGGAAACCTTAAAACGTATCCAGCATCAGCAAATCATCCTCAAAAGACCTCCACAGCTCACACCTTTTAGTTTCCCACTTAAGGTGGATAGCCTCCGGGAAAACCTGAGCAGTGAAAAGCTGGAAGACCGCATCCGGCGTATGCTCAAACAATTGCATGCTAAGGCCTGAGCTTCGATATTTCTTGCCCAAAAATGCTATCTTCGGGGACTATGGCATCCACCATCCGCATTTTGAGCTATAACCTGAATGGCATCCGCTCTGCGTTGAAAAAGGGGCTGGCCGACTGGGTGGCCAGCAACCCTGGCGACATCATCTGTTTTCAGGAAACCAAAGCGCAGCCAGCCGATATTGATGCCAGCATTTTCACAAAAGCCGGATATGAATGCTTCTGGTTTTCGGCCCAGAAAAAAGGATACAGCGGAGTGGGCATTCTAACCAAGATTAAGCCTGACAAGGTTTTTCATGGCAACGGCTTCCCTCAAAGCGATGCCGAAGGCCGCGTGCTGCAATTGCTGTTCGGCGATACCTTATTGATTAACGCCTATTATCCCTCCGGTACCAGCGGAGAAGAAAGGCAGCAGTACAAGTACCAATGGCTTGACGAATGGTTTGACTATCTGGAAAAATTAAAAAAGCAATATCCCAAAATCATCCTTTGTGGTGACTATAACATTGCCCATAAGGAAATTGATATTCACGATCCGAAAGGAAACAAAAACTCCTCGGGATTTCTGCCGGAAGAAAGGGCATGGATGGATAAATTTTTTGCCCATGGATGGATTGATACTTTCCGATATGTGCATCCGAATGAACCGCATCGTTACAGCTGGTGGAGCATGCGCTTCCCCACTGTTCGCCAGCAAAATAAGGGTTGGCGGATAGACTATATTGCCGTCACAGAACCCTTAAAGCCTGCCATAGTTAATGCCGATATTCTTCCGCAGGTACAACATTCCGATCACTGCCCGGTATTGCTGGAATTGAAATGGCCGGCCAAAAACAAATAAGCTTTCATGATCATCTGCAACATCACCTGGAACGTATCTGCCGGCGTACTGGCCCAATGGAAAGATTGGGTGCAATACCGCCTGCTTCCGCTGATAGAGCAAATGGATGCCCGACAACTCCATTTCTGCAAATTGCTTTATCAGCCAGAAGATGGACTCACCTTCACGCAGCAAATCGGTATTTCGGATAAGCAAGCCTTTGAACAGTTGCAACCTGTACTTCATGCAGAGCTCCGCGACATGCTTCGCCAGATGGGCACATCGGTTGTTTTTTTCCAGACCGTGATGGAGGAAATTAGCCTCTCTGAGGATTTATCCACATAAAATGCACGTTTTTTAATGGCTTTTATGCCTTAACCATAAATGGATGGATGGTGTGGATGATAGCTGAAAATCAGCCACCATTGGGCATTTCATTAGGAAGCCCTGTTGCCACAAGTGTATTTGCCATCTAAGAAAACTGCGCTAAGCTTTATCTGTAGCCTATTTCAAGAATCGAAAAACAGCTTAAAATATTTGGTAATATGCCAAAACGCTTTAAATTTGCTCAAATCAATTATTTTTCAACATTCAAAACTGTTCTCACTATGAACAAAGCCGAATTAATTGACAAGATTGCCAAAGACGCAGGCATCACCAAAGCTCAGGCTAACGACGCCCTGGATGCCTTTACCAGTGCCGTTGTAGAAACCCTGAAAAAGGGTGGTAAAGTTACGCTGGTAGGATTCGGAACTTTCTCCGTTTCCAAACGAAATGCCCGCAATGGCCGCAACCCCCAGACTGGAAAGATCATCAAGATTCCTGCAAAGAAGGTGGCCAAATTCAAAGCTGGTAAGGCTTTTGCATCCAAGCTGAAATAAGCTTGCGCAACCTTTGTTGAAAAGCAAGGATTTACATCCTTGCTTTTTTTATTTTTGCCTCTCAAAACCTCATTAGCTATGGGAAAAGGTGATATTCGTACCCGGAGGGGTAAAATCTGGAAAGGTACCTTTGGCAAATCGCGCCCGGCCAGAAAGCAGAATAAAAAACAATTTCCCGTTGCCCGCACATCTGCTGCTTCGGCTGAGGCATCAGCAGGTGCCTCTCAACAGGCTTAAGGTGCTAATCGACCCAATATCCACTCACCGGCTTTTCGTTGATAAAAAATGCGATCATGCAGGCGGTGTTCCCGGCCCTGCCAGAACTCAAAATAATGAGGTATGAGCCGGAAGCCTCCCCAGAAAGGGGGACAATTGATAGGTTGCTGTTGAAATTGTGCTTGGCGGAGGCGGACTTGTTCCTCCAGGAATTCCCGATCGGGAATGGGTTGGCTTTGCGGTGATGCCCAGGCGCTGATTTGGCTTTCCAATGGGCGGGATCGAAAATAGGCTTCGTTTTCAGCTGCAGTGAGTTTTTCTACTTTTCCTTCAATACGCACCTGACGCTCTAATTCTTTCCAAAAAAACAATACCGCAGCGTGTGGATTCTCGGCAAGATCTTTTGCCTTATGGCTCTCATAATGGGTATAAAACACCAGGCCACGCTCATCGAATTCCTTCAACAACACCACTCTGGCCGATGGCTGCCCGTCTTGTCCGCAGGTAGCCAAAATCATGGCATTGGCATCGAGAATATGGCTTTGGAGGGCCTGTTCAAACCAAATTGTAAACTGTGAAAATGGATCACGGGCTACCCGTGCTTCGTCGAGTGCGGCACGGGTATATTCCCGCCGCAGATCAGTAATATGAAGGTTATTGTCAGCCAAGCATATCTTTTTACTTAGTCACCAATGTACCCACTTTTTCACCAATAACCACCTTCAGCAGGTTACCAGGGGTATTCATATCAAACACAATGATGGGCAAATTGTTTTCCTGGCAGAGGGTAAACGCTGTCATGTCCATCACATTCAGGTTATTCCGGTACACTTCTTCAAATGAAATTGTCCTGTAGAGCGTAGCATGGGCATCCACCTCAGGATCGGCAGAATAAATACCATCTACGCGGGTACCTTTCAAAATCACATCGGCACCAATTTCCACGGCACGCAGAGAGGCTGCAGTGTCGGTAGTGAAATATGGATTGCCTGTGCCCGCTCCAAAAATCACCACCCGCCCTTTTTCCAGATGCCTGATGGCCCTCCTACGAATATAAGGTTCGGCAATCTGTTCCATCTTAATAGCCGATTGCAGGCGGGTGAACAAGCCGATTTTTTCCAGTCCGCTTTGCAAGGCCATTCCATTGATCACCGTGGCCAGCATGCCCATGTAATCGCCCTGTGCCCGTTCGATGCCGGTTTCTTCACTGTCCATACCCCGGTAAATATTCCCTCCACCAATCACGATAGCCACCTGTACGCCGAGATCGGTAACCGATTTGATGTCCTGGGCATATTGGGCAATGACCTGAGGGTCTATACCGTAATTGCGTTTGCCCATCAGCGATTCACCGCTCAGCTTTAATAATATGCGTTTATATTTCGGAATCATGTGCGAGGACTTATGATTCGTAAATTTAAGCAAGTCAATTACAAGCATAAAAAAAGCGGGAAACTGCTTTCCCGCTTTTGTATTTTTAGCCTAAAGCCACGCGTTTGAACCCAATGACACGCAAATCAGGATGAACAGAGGCCAGAAACTGAGCTACTGTTTGTTCGTGGTTCTTGACGAAAGACTGAGACAACAAGGTATTTTCTTTGAAAAAGGCTTCCAGTTTGCCTTCCGCAATTTTTGCCAAAATATTTTCGGGTTTGCCCTGCATCTTAGGATCCTGTTTCATTTGTTCCCACACAATATCTTTTTCCCGTTGTAAAATTTCTTCGGGTACCTGATCGCGATCCACGGCAATAGGGTTCATGGCGGCTACCTGCATAGCCACATCGCGGCCAGCCTGCTCAATAGCAGGATTCAGAGCCTGGTTAAGGCCAATTAGTACGCCGATGCGGTTACCTGCATGGGTATAGGCCACTACACCGGGAGCATCAATCCGTTCAAAACGGGTCAGTTCAATTTTTTCTCCGATTTTGGCCATTTGATCCAGGATGCGATTTTGGAGGGTTGAACCGTCCATCTGCAATTGCAACAATTCCTCCAGTTGTTTTACATGGTGCTGCAATGCGGCATGGGCAATAGTTTCGGCAAACTGAATAAATTCCTGATTTTTGGCCACGAAGTCGGTCTCACAACTCAACAGGATCAGAATACCGCATGTACCGTCTGATGACGTGCGGGCCATTACCACACCTTCACGGGCTTCCCGATCGGAGCGTTGGGCAGCAATTTTGGCTCCTTTTTTCCGGAGATAATCAATAGCTTTTTCAAAATCGCCGTCACTTTCTATAAGGGCTTTGCGGCAGTCCATCATGCCAGCCCCTGTCTGTTGCCTGAGTTTATTTACATCTGCTGCAGTAATCTGTGCCATTTCAACCAGTCATTTTCAGGATAAAGAAATACAGATAAGATTAACGTTTTTGAGAAGGCCTGCGGCCTCCGCCACCGGCAAGGGGTACACGGCGTTTGGGTGGTGAAGGCTTGGCGCCACGTACCGGTCTGGGTGCCTCTTCTTCCTCAACTTCTATAGACAGCTCGCGCCTATCGCGTTCTTGCATTTCTTCTTCTTCAAGCAGCTCTTCCTTTTCACTGGCCCGCTCGGCCAACCCTTCTGCAATGGCTGCCGTCACATAATGCGTGATAATGGCAATGGATTTGGTGGCATCGTCGTTAGCGGGAATGGGGAAATCCACCTTAGTAGGATCGGCATTGGTGTCTACGACGCCAAAGGTGGTGATGTTTAGCCGACGAGCTTCAGCCAGTGCAATGGCTTCATGCGTGATATCCACGATAAAAACGGCTGCCGGCAGGCGGGCCATCTGAGCAACCCCGCCAAGCACTTTTTCCATTTTATCTTTTTCGCGCTGAAGCCGCAATCTTTCTTTCTTGGTTACACTGTCGAGCGTGCCATCGGTGAGCATTTTTTCAATGCTCTGCATCTTTTTCACACTCCTGCGAATAGTGGCAAAGTTGGTGAGCATGCCTCCCAGCCAGCGCTCTGTCACATAAGGCATGTTCACTTTTTGTGCGGCTTCGGCAACAATATCTTTTGCTTGTTTTTTGGTGGCAACAAATAAAATCTTCTTTCCGCTTTTGGCAATGGATTTTAGCGCAGCTGCAGCCTCCTGAAGGCATTCGGTGGTTTTGTTTAAATCGATGATATGAATGCCTTTCTTTTCTGCGAAAATATAAGGAAGCATTTTGGGATTCCATTTTTTACGCAGGTGCCCAAAATGTACGCCCGCCTCTAAAAGCTGCTGCTGCAAGGAAACTGCTGATTCTTCCATAAATATGTACAATCTTTAGTGAAAGGAATAAATTGAAATCAGGTTTATCGTTTCGAGAACTGGAAGCTACGACGGGCCTTCTTCTTACCAGGTTTCTTCCGTTCCACAGCGCGCGGATCACGCGTAAGCAGGCCGGCTTTCTTCAATACAGGCCTGAATTCAGGATTTAACTCACACAAAGCCCTGGCAATCCCCAGCTTGACGGCCTCAGCCTGACCTTTTTTTCCACCGCCTTGTACATTTACGACTACATCAAACTGGTTTTGCGCTTCAATGGTTTTCAAGGGCAAAGTCACCTGATGCTGCAGATACAGTACCGGAAAGTATTCGGCGAAAGGCTTATCGTTGATGATAATCTGGCCCGTGCCTTTGCGAATCACCACCCGGGCTACAGCTTCCTTACGACGTCCAACTTTGATGAGTTGCTTTTCCATGCACTTTATTTGGTTAATAATTGAATAGATTCAGGTTTTTGCGCGGCATGTGGATGTTCGGGACCGGCATATACAAATAATTTCCG
>JADGHY010000310.1 GCA_019683625.1 Thermoflavifilum sp.
AAACCGATGAACATAACTTTTGAATGATCTTAAACATTTTTCTATGGCATTATTAACGAATCAGGTAGCATTAATTACCGGTGCCAGCCGTGGCATTGGTGAGGCAATCGCCTTAAAATTAGCTTCCGAAGGAGCACATATTGCTTTCACGTATGTGAGTGAACGCTCTGCCGAGAAAGCGCAACAGCTGGTACAACAAATCCAGCAAATGGGTGTTCAGGCAAAAGCCTGGCGATCTGATGCCGCCGACTATGCACAAGCCGAACAACTGGTTAATGAAGTGTTGCAGCATTTTGGAAAAATAGATATCTGCGTAAATAATGCCGGTATTTCCAAAGATAACCTCCTGCTGCGCCTTACTCCAGAACAATGGGACGAAGTATTGAATACAAATCTGAAAAGCGTATACAATATCACCCGACAAGTGATTAAACCCATGATGAAGGCTCGTTCGGGCAGCATCATCAACATGAGCTCTGTAGTGGGCGTGAAAGGAAATGCCGGACAGAGCAGTTATGCAGCTTCAAAAGCGGGCATCATTGGCTTCACCAAATCCATAGCCCAGGAATTGGGAAGCCGCCAGATCCGCTGCAATGCCGTAGCACCGGGCTTCATCGAAACCGATATGACGGCTTATCTGCATGAAAAGGGCCAGGGTGAAAATTATCTGCGCAACATTCCACTCGGCCGTTTCGGAAAGGCTGAAGACGTGGCTAATGTAGTGCTATTCCTGGCCTCCCCGCTCAGCAGCTATATCACCGGACAAGTCATTAGCGTATGCGGCGGACTCATGATGTGAGCAATACAAATGATTTTATTGCTCCCTATCAAACGTAAGAACCAGCAATCATAAGATATGCCGGCATTATTATCCCTATCAGATTTGCACAGCAAATTCAAGAAAATAATTTTAGCTGCTGGATTTTAACAGGTTTGGGGATCACCTTGTGTTCAATTAATGTTGCAGGCAATTCTGTTACAAACCTGGATAACCTGTTTTGCTTTATCTCAGCGTATTGCTTTCGCCTGGCAGCCCAGGTGATATATAGTTTCTCTTTTGCACGGGTAAGCGCCACATAAAACAACCTTCGCTCTTCTTCTATGTCCGCATCTGCCCGATGTACGGGCGTAATTCCTTCTTCGGCTCCCAAGATAAATACCACAGGGAACTCCAGGCCCTTAGCGGCATGAAAGGTTAATAAACTCAGGGCATCCACATGCAGCCTGCCTGCATCCACATATCTATCCGTGCGCCACAGCGCCAGAAATTTTCGAAAATCATCATCCGATTCTTTTGCCAGTTGCCTCAAGGTTTCTTTCCATAAAAGAACAGCATCATCCTGTATCTCATCTATTTTCCAGCATTGCCACAGAAAATCCAGGGCAGGCATTACGCCTCTGGAAAAAGCAGCTACTCCGGCTTCTCCCAGCAAGACCATCAATATTTCTTCCGGTGCATGCGCCAGCACAAAAGCTTCCCTTTGTGTGCGATCCATCTGAAATCCCTGCATCAACAACCGATCAAGTGCAATACGATCATGAGGATTGAGATACACACGTATCACATCCGCTAGCAGTTGAAATGGATATTGGGTGTGGGGGGAGCTGCTATCACTAAAACGCAGTGGAATGCCCAGCTGCCTGAATTTAGGCACCAGTGCATGGTATGCCGTGCGTGTGCGGAATAAAATAGCTATATCAGAAAATCCATATTTGCCTTCAGCATAAACCTGGTTGCCACTGAGCTGGTGCCATCCACCCATTAATTGTTCTATTTCCTGTGCAATCCAGTCAGCCTCCTCATACGCATCATTCGCCTGAATAAGCTGAATCCGTTCACCAGCCGGCTTTTGGGCTTGCAAGCATTTTTGCTTGTGTAAACGATTATGCGCAATTAACTTTTCAGCAGCTTCCACAATGATGCCTGTAGAACGATAATTGTGCTGCAGGATAAATTCCCTTGCTTGAAAATCTTCTTTAAACTGAAAGAATAACTTCAAATCTGATCCACGAAACTGATAAATGCATTGATCAGGATCACCAATGGCAAATATGTGCTGACCTTTTGCCAACATTTGCAAAAATGCATACTGTTGCGGATTGATGTCCTGCAGCTCATCCACCGCCACATGGGTATATTGTTTACGAAATTGGTTTAATGCATGTGTATCTTCTTCCCAGTTTTTAAGCAATACATATATCAGGCTAGATAAATCAATTCCTCCCTGATTCCATGTGTAGGCCAGATATTGCTGGGCAAGATGTGGAATAGAT